>NZ_JBIUCH010000027.1:0-88627 GCF_044548625.1 Micromonospora sp. NPDC051925
TCCGCCGAAACGCCCTCCACAAGGGAAAGTAACCACCCACCCCCCACAGCACCACCAAACAACCACACCACACCCAAGACCACCCTGCCCAAAAAACGGTCAAAACACGAGGGGCCACCCCCGAACCTCGGGGGTGGCCGTCGTCGTGTTCGCGCATCCGGTCAGGCCGCCCGCCGCCGCCGGGGCGGTGTGCGCGCTGGCCGGTTGAACAACGCGCCCACGATCTCGCGTTGCTCATCGGTCAGCGGTGGCATCCGTTCCACGTTGGCGATCACGTGCGCCATCAACGCCTCGTTACGCAGGACCGCGCGTAACGCCGCCACCTCCTCATCGTCGTCGTCGCGGGGTGCGGACATCGCCGCGAGCCGGGCTTGCATGATCGCCCGGTCCGCCGCTGACACGCCCGGCGTCGCCGGTCGCGTCGGTGCTCGGTTCGTTGTGGTGGAGGGGTGTCGGGCCAGCGGTGACGTCCCCCGTGCGTGGGGCTGGCCGGTCGGGGTGTCGGTGGGGGCGGGGTCGCTGTCCGGCTTCGCCGCGCTGTTCAGCGTCCCCCGGTCGCCTGATGGGCGACGGCGCGGGTCAGGTGTCGTCTGGCTTGTGGCCATCGTCCTCCACAGTTGATTCCGCTGGTTTCCGGTGTGCTGCGGTCATGACTTCTTGCCCTTCCGTGAATTGAGAATGACGCGGAGGCGTTACCACCCGCGCTACCCGTAACCTCGGTGACAGCCGTTTCCGGCACGAGGCGGTACGGGACATTAAGGCCCGGCACGAGCCGGGAAATAGGGTGTGAGGAAGTCAACAGATTCGTTGTTGGTCGTTCAGGTCGAGGCGTTACCACGCCCTCGGAGGCGTTACCGCCGCCGGTTGACGCTACGGGGCTACCGGTAGCGCTCCACCGGGTCGAGCAACAGCGTTACCAGCACGGCAGCACCGATCCGGCCCCGTCACCCGAGCGGATCGGCGGTACCCGCGACACGCCCGCGAGGCTATCCGCGACTCGTTCTATGTTGTACCGTTGCGTATCGCTTGGTCCGCGACCCGTAGCGGCATTACGGTGACCATCCCCGTATTGCCGGGTCGGCTGAGCAAGTTGTAGTACCGGTTACCGGATCTGCGTACGCGCGTTTCGGCGCGTAGCAAGATATGGCGATTGCTTATCAATCTCGACCGGGCGCGGTCGAGATTCCGGGCGGCGAGCGCTGTCAGGGGTCGTCGGTTGTCTTGGCGAGTAGTGCGGTGATGAGGTCGGTCAGGGGGGTGGTGGTGTGGCGTTGGTGGTGGGGTAGGCGTTCGTGGTGGTGGCAGCCGGGGCAGTCGGAGGTGTCGTTGGTGGGGATGGTGAGTCGGCAGCGGGCGCAGGCGGTGAGGTGTTCGTTGTCGAAGGCGGTGGCGAGGGTGGTGCGGTCGGTGCGTTGGCGTTGCCACCACGACAGGTTGTTCCACTGGGTGCTGGTCTGCTGGTCGCGCCACTGTGGGTACGTCGGTAGTGGTGTGTGGTCGCGGTGGTGGTCGGGTGGTTGCCAGTCGCGCCATACCTGGGCTTGGGCTTGCTCGCGGGTGGGGGATTGGTCGAGGCGGTGGTGTTCGGTGGGGGTGAGGAGGCGGTGTCCGGCGAGGCAGGCAGCCGCCTCGTACCAGGCGGGTCGGTCGCCGTGGGTGGTGATCAGGTGGGCGAGGTGACGAACCTGGTGGGACCAGGCCATGTGGTGCAGCGTGGTGAGGGTCGCGCGGAGGGTACTGGTGGTGTCGTCGTCGGGGTGTGGGTTGTTCTGTGCCCAGGCGGCGACGGTGGTGAGGATCGTGTCGGTGTCGAGGTCGGGTGTGAACGGGCCGGCGCGGCGGGTGCGCGAATCCAGGAGGTAGCCGACGAGGTCGACGGCGGCGGGGCCGAGGAGCGGTCCGAGTTGTCTCAGCCGGTGGTGCAGCCGGCCGATCGTGTACTCCCGGTGCCGGCGGTCAGCGGCGTCCCGCTGGCGCTGGTAGGCGGGTTGGGCGGCGGCGCTGACGGTGGCGCGTTCGGTGAGGATGGCGGTGAGGGTCGTCTCGGCGGCTTCCGGGTCGGTAAGGGTCCAGACATGCTCGGCGGCGGTGCGGGCGGGGTCGCGGACGAGGCCGTTCGCGGCGATGACGAGCCGGGCGTGTTCGGCGATGAGGGCTTCGTCGTCCATCACGCGCCGGTAGTGGGCGGGTGTGTCGTCCTTGAGGTGGCGGGCGGTGGTGCGGGTGAAGGTGACGGCCCGGTGGGCGGTGGTGGTGAACAGCAGCAGGGGTGGGCAGTGCGGGAACCGGGTACGCCATGCCTCGTCGCGGGCGTAGGCGCGGTAGCGGTCGAGTTTGGCTCTGAGTTGGGTGTGGGTCATTGAGGCGAGGTCGATCTCGATGAACGCCGCGGTCGTCTGTCCGTCGGGGAGGGTGGCCTGGTAGACGGCATCGGGGGTGAGGCGCTTGGCGGTGGTGCCACCCCATGCGGAGGTGCGGCCTTCCCATTCCTGCCAGCCGGCCCGGTCGGTGGCCCACCCGGTCATGGTCAGCCCGGCGGGTGGGCCGTGGTCGCGTAGGGCGAGCCATACCTCGGTGATCGTGGCCGAGTGGGCGCTGAACATGGCCGAGGGACGGCGGCCGTCACCGGGAGCGGTGCCGGTGACCAGGCGGGCACCGGCGGGGCGCAGCCACCAGTGATGCGGTGCGCTACCGGTCTGCCGTCCGGGCCGGTCGTAGTCGACCAACCCGGCGGCACGGAGTTGTTCGAGCCGGTACAACACCGTCCGCGCCGGGGTGCCCGTGGCGCGGGCGGCCTGGTCGGTGGTCATGACCCGGTGGTCGTTGAGTAGGAGCAGAAGGGTTTCGCTGGGGCCGCCGGAGGCCCGCAGCCGGTGGGACACACCGGAGGACATCAGCCTTGGTCCTTTCGCTGTAGCGCTGATATAGCGCCCCTGGGGGAAAGAGATGACATATGTCAGTCGCCGGTCCCGCAATGACCGACGAGGCAGGGTTGACCTGCGTGTTCACGGCCTGTTGGGTTGCCGATCGGGTGCAGAGCAATCCGCAACCCCTGACAGACCGGGAAGAGGTGACACGAGCGTCAACCCCCACGGAGTTGACTTCTGTCAGAACCTGCACCAGGGCAAAACGCTCGAAGATTGCTGTTCAATAACGAAACATGCTGCTCAATACTCAATCGGACACGCCTCCCAGTCGACGCCTTCTGTCAGGCCGGGCCAGCGACAGCGCCCGCCCGGCCTGACAACCCCCACCTCCACCCCGACGACCATCACCCGAGACCGCGCGGTCGGGCTGTTGGGCGGAGCCGGGGGCGGGCTATCGGGTGGACAACAGGTGGCCTCCCGACCGTGCCGCAACGTCTCACCCTCATAGAGGGATTACAAAATCAGGCCGCCGATTGGAAACCTGCAGGCGAACAACCCCGATGCCCAGCAGCAGAACGGGCAATATTGGCACATACGTCCGATTGCCTAGGCAGGGACGGCTGCCAGTGCACACGCGTCGCAACCGACCTGCGCAGGGTGCTGAGTCATCCGGCCACCAAACGTGCGGATCCGGTCGATTGGAGCGCGCTCTCGATGAGGCTTTCTCACCCTGAGTAGCGCTTGGCTTAAACGCCGTGCAGGACGAGCATGATCAAACCGATCATCGCCGTTCCTCAATCTCGGGCACCCATGTCGGTCGACTGGGATCGACATCATTCGCCCAATCGTCTGCCGAGTAACCATTCCCACGGCGGATTGATCTCCGCGTTTCCCGAAACGAGGAGATCGAGGCGCATCGAGTTTAGTAGCCTCTTCTCCAGTTCAAAATACCGCTGCTGCCCCTCCTGGAATGCATCGCTACCGTGCCCCTTATAGCTTATCCAGGCGACCTCACGCACTTTACCGAGAGAATTGTGCGCTACTGATGCCACCTCCGCCGACGCATAGAGGCTCAGTTCATAGAGCTTCGGAAAGGCCGACTCTCCCCATGAATTAGGCAACGGCTCTCCACCTTCGAACGCGTTCTCCCGAGCCTTCCGCCATAGAGTGCTCAACTCTTCGTAGAACTTTGCGTAAGCCTCTCTGCGGTGTTCGAAGGTTCGCGCTTGGTCATCTCGCGCCCAACGTTCGCGTTCACGCTCACGTTCCCGTTCGTATGCGACCTTTTCGCGGTGAGCCGTATGCCGCTGTGTGAGCAGCACACCTCCCACTCCCGCAGCAACCGTCCCGAAGAAGCCCATCGCTGCAACGAGAAGTGGCACCCACAGTGGCGTCTGCATGCGTTCATGGTGCGGCACTGCCGCCGACCTCGACCAACCGCACCAAGCCCTCGCAACCGGTCACCGTCCAGATCGCGTCGGCGGCGCTGGACGCCTTGCGCAACAGGTCAAGGGTGGTGGACCCCACGGTCACCGGCAACGGCGCGGCGGCCAAGTCACGACGCAGCTCGGCCTCACGTCCGGCGCTGGAGCACAGGACCAGGACTGCGGTCACCGGAACCCCACGCGGGGCGTGCCGATAGCCCGCCAGGTCGACAGCCGGCGACAACCCTGGACTCCCGAACAGCGGAGTCCCCCCGTCGTGGTCGACGTGCACCACGAACCGCACCGCCAACCCGTCCTCGATCCACACGCCGAACGCGCTCGGCGCCACATCCGCCACGCCATGCTCCCGCAGCCACACCGCCGCCTCCAACGCCCGCCGCCACCGAAACAGCTCACCCTGCCCCCGCACCCGGGCATCCGCCACGAGACCAACGAAGAAGTCGTTCACCACAGCCAGGTCCGCACCCGGACGACCCAACGCCACCGGCACCGACCGACCCGCCTCCCGCAACCGTGCCGTCAACGCCTCCGCACCGGCCGCGCTCAGCTCGTAGAACGCCAGATGACTCGGATCGTCGTCATGCACGAACCGCCACACCACACCCGCCCGCACCAGGACACCCAAGTGACGGGCAGCGGCAGGGCGGCTGCCGAACATCAACGTCGCGACCTGCCCCGTGTGCAGCACCCCGTGCTCGGCCAGCAACGACAGCAACGCCCAATGTCGCCGCCCCAACCCGTGCAACCACACATCACCCGACCGCCGGGGCGGCGGGCTGAACTCGCTCTCGTCCGGCCCAACCACGTACCGACGCGCCACACCCAACCGCCCCCTTCCCGCAGCTTCAGAGCTTCAAGTCTCGACGCTGCGCGAGCGCGGCAACCACTCCCGGAACTGGCTACGCACCCCTAATACTGATCAGAAAGCGCTTTCCAGGTGTCCGCTGTTCACCAGATCAACCGAAAAGGCGAGCCACAAAAGTGGCATAGCCGGCGAAAGAGAATCGCTTGCGACCGAGTTGCAGCTGAGCCTTAATAGTAAACTATCGATGCGATGGGGTTCGCTTGCCTTGATGGGCGAGGCGGGGAACGTTCGGCTTCTGCCGAGCGTGCACCTCGCCCCGAGCCGCCTCGCCGGCACGCCGAGGATCCGAGAGGCAGCCGGGTGGGCTGCCTCTCGCCAACGTTGCGAACCTGCGCCGGGTGCGACCACACCATCTACTCGGCCGGGGTCGGACCCCTGTCGAGCTGGAGGCTACCGGTCATCTTGGAGGTTGCTCGCCAGGTTGGTTATGGTGGTGAATTCATCCGAGCCTAGTTGCTGGCAGGCGTCGAGGAACTGGGCCGCGAAGGTGGTGAAGGCTTCGTTGATCTCACCGCTGTCGTGGAGGAAGTCCCACCAGTGGAAGGTGATCACTCCCATCCCTGCTGGTCCGGCAACGCTCATGACGGACGACGCTAGATCGCGCGGGTTGGTACGGGACATATCCCTGGCAGCCACCGACGCAGTCTGGTACAGAACCATCGCGGGACCGGCGGGGTAGCGGGGGCGGCGTCGCTTCGCCTCAGCTCGATGATCCGGGGAGGTGGGGTCGAGGCCGTGAGCGGCGACTTCGTGGTTCATCAGCGCGCGGCTGAGGTGGAACCCTTCGGCCGTGTAACGCGCCACCACTACTTCATCGATGAAGTTGTGCGGTGGGATGAGTGTTGATGTACCGAACTCGGTGCGGAAGGCGTGCAGAACGTTCGAAAGCATGTCCGCCCGCCGCTGGCTTGGGGCGATGAGTTCCGGCGTTCCGGGTCCGTGGGCCGTGACATGGTCGGCATGCGTGAGACCGTGTACGGCGACCTCCGCTTTGCCGAGGCTGATACGGCGGTGGAGGTACGCACGAAGGTGAGGGCTCGCCAACGAATGCCGCGTAAATCCGCGCGCTTCTCGGCGTGTCGCTGTGTCGCCGAGACATCCAGGGGCAGGGTAAGGAACTACCCCCAGCACTACTGGTCGCTCGCGCCATACCCGTTGGTCGAGCGTAGCGAGAAGGCGCTGTGGTGTGCCGTCGTGGATGTCGTCCAGCCGTAGGCAGATTGTGGCCATAGTGCCTCGCAGGATGTGAGTGGTCGAGGTGGGATTGACCTAGCTCGCTGCCAGGGTGAGGTTGGGCTGCTGGGCGTGAAGGAATTGGGCGAGAGCGGCGATGCGCAGAAGCGGTGTCAAGTCCGGGGGCGGAAGAGGCTCGTCGCTGAGTAGCCGGGAGACGGCGTCGCGGACTGCGGTGTGCAGGGGCGAGTCGTCGATCACCGAGTCGTGCAGGAGACGGTCGCCGCGGTGAGCGGTGATCCGGTGCTGGTTGCGGTCGAGTTGCCAGCCGTCCGGCGCGGTGACGGGGTCGAGGTGCGCGACGAATCTGGTTTGCCCGGCGTGAACCGTGATGTGGCGGTGCCGGTCGTCTGTCGGCCGGCGGCCTCGGCTCCACCGGTTGTGGCCGAGCGGGCTGGTTCGGGGGGTGCTGCCGAGGATGACGGTTGAGCCGGTGATGGTTGAGGCGAGTTCGATGCTTACGTGGTGGCCTTCGGCCGCGATGGTCGTTCGCTCCGTGAGCGCGGAGACGAACATGCGCGGGTCGTAGGTGGCGGTCAGTTCGGAGCGGTGCGGGTCGCCCGCGAGGTATGCGGCCCAGACGTTGACGGGCAGGAACTGGCGTAGTGCGGTGAGCATATGCAGCCACTCGTAGCCGAGCACCCCGTAGGAGCGGTCGACGAACCGTCCGCGTGAGATGTCGACGGTGCGGTCCTTGCTGAACGTGACACCGATGTGGTTGATCTTTGCGTCGGGTTCAAGCTCGCCGACGATCTGCCGCAACGCGTCGAGGGCTCGGCTGTGTCGGTACTGGTCGACGAGGACCAGCCGGGCGTTGCGGTGGCTGGCCAGCAGTGCGGTCAGTTCGGCAATTTCGTGGCCTTGGCAGGCGGGCTTTTCCAGTAGCACCCGTGCTTGCGGATCACGGTCCAGGATCGATCGGAGGACCGGAAGGTGGTCGGCGGTGGGGCAGCACACCGACCATAGGGCGACGGCTGACGCGACGGCGTCGGGCAACTCCTCGACGCCGGTGGTGAAACTGCGGAAGTCTTTGGGAAGATCTTGGTGCTTGGGGTCGAGGATGGTGAGCGACGCGCCCGCTTCAGCGAGGATCTCCGCGTGTAGGCGTCCCGCGACGCCGTAGCCGACGACGCAGGCCCGCAGTCCGCCGACGCCGTGCGCGGTGCCGGCGACCTCGGTCCCGGTCTGGGTGTCGGCGGTGGGTCCGGCGAGGTAGGTGTCGTAGTACGCCTCGTAGAGACCGCTGCCTCGCGCGATGTCGTTGACGATCTCGACGTGCACGCCGGGCGTGAGTTGGTCGGCGTTTCGGCATAGCCATCCGGCGGCGATCAAGGTGCCAGCGCGGTATGCGTCGTAGCCCTGGTTGGGGATGGCGTCGGCTTCGTACAGGTTGAGCGAGCGGCCGTCGCCGAGCACGGTGACGTGGCGGCCGTCGTCGAGGCGGTATCTGCGACCGACGCCCGGGATGAGCGTCGCCTGTCTGTCGTACTGGGGCGTGGCGAGCAGGCTGAAGTCTCTGGTGGCGAACGGTGCGAGGAACACCTCGTCTGGTATGAGAGTCAGGTCGGTGGCGGTGATGGCGTCGCTGCCGGTGGTACCGATGACGAGGAACGGCGGAGCGGCCGTCAGCGCGTCGCTGACGCGGCGGTGGGTGGGATAGCCGGCTTCGGCGGCGGTGATAAGGGAGAGCGGATCGGTGTCGACGATGTGGACCTGCGCGCCTTGGCCGCGCAGGCTGTCAGAGAGGCGCGAACCAAGCTCGCCGAACCCGATGACAAGCACCCGACGTCCGCTGAGCTTGTGGGCGGGAAGCAGTGCCCGCAGGCGGCGCGCGCAGGATTCGGCGATCTCGGGGTATCCGAGGCGCGTCTTGAGTTCGGAGCGGGCGAGGTTGAGCACCGGGATCGCCAGCGGGCCAGCGGCGCCGATGCGCTTGAGCCCGGACACGGTCAGCTCGATGGCGGCGTCGACGCGGCGGGCGGCATCGCCGCCGCCGTACCCCTGGGCGATGAGCCCGCCGTCGTCGATGACGAGCACTCGCAGTCCGACTGCGTGGGCGTCGTCGATGAAGGCATCGACTGTGGCTCGCGCGGCTGCCAGTTCGGTTTCGTGGCCGGCGGGCGCGTTGATGGCGGTGTTGTCCAGGACGCCGCTGGCGATGCCGTGGGCGAGCAGGGTGGCGTGGACTCGGTCGCGTCGGTGGGTGCGGTCACCTTTGGCCAGGGCGTAGATCCGGTGCGCCGGGATTCCGGCGCGGTGGATGCCGAGCAGGAATCCGAGCGTGTTCTCGACGTAGTGATCCCGGAAGATCAGGGCCCATCCGTCGACACCGAGATCGCTGGTGGCGTACCGGCCGATGAGTGGTAGGTGAGCGCGGATGCGGTCCAGTTCGCTGCCGCTGTGGCGGCGCAACCGTAGCGTCAGATCGTTGACCAGGCTGGTTTTCGTTGCTTCGTCGGCGCGACAGTCGAGCAGGATTTCAAGGTGCCTATCGGGCTCCAGGTTGTGGGCCTGGGTGTCCGGGAGCGGCGGTCGGTGGGCGTGCCAGCGGACGGTGAGAGCCACTGACTGGTCCTGGCGGAAGACGAGGGCTGTGTCAGGGTGCGGGTACGTGACCGACAGGCCGTGCGCGGCGGCGATCTGCCCCAGCGCTGCGCGTAGCCCGTCCGGGGTTATCGGGCCGTGTAGGACGTGCCAGTTCAGGTCGGGCGGGGGGTTCTCGGCGGTCATCTTGTCCCTCACTGTGAGGAGATACGCGGCGTCAGCGGTTCGAGATGATGTCGTGGAGGAGGGCATCGGTGTCCGCCTGGTGGTCGAGCAGGACCCTTACCGCCTGGTGGCGTAGGAGCCAGAACTCGTCGAGGGCGTCCTGGAACAGGCCCGGCTTGAGGTAGTGCTGCTTGACCCCGTACAGACTGGTGAGTAGTTGCAGCAGCGCGACCCGGGCGCAGGCGTGGATATCGTCGTCGGCCACCGTGGGGTTGGCCCGTACGTAGGCTTCGATCAGCGTTCGTGCGGTGGCGGGCCAGTCCGTCGTGGTGGCGACCGTGTTGGGGTAGAACGCCACCCGGCCGACCTCGTAGGCGACGAAGAAGGGGTCCGGCGGTCGGAAGTCGATCACGGCGGAAAGCCGGTCGCCGTCGAAGATCAGGTTCACCGGGCTGTAGTCGCCGTGAAGGACTTGGGTGGTGAGTTTGGGTAGCTCCCCTATGAGCCGGGGAATCGTGCCGATGGAGTCTCGTCGTTCGGCGAGCGTGCTGACGGCCTGGGCATCGAAGGGGTCCGTCGGCCCTGTCGCCATGCGTGCCTTGGCGATGTCGGAGAGACGGTCGATGGTCGCTGCCATGTCGGCGAGGTCGACGGCCAGCCAGTTCTGCGCCTGCGGCGATGGTCCCGTACTGGCGGGCAGGGTCGCGAAGGCGGCGTGGACGCGACCGAGAGTCGCGCCAGCGGCCCGCGCCTGGCCGACTGTCAGGTTAGTGGTGACGACGGCTCCAGGCACCCACTCCCACACCGACAGCGCATACGGGGAGCTGGTGTCGATGGGGTCTCCGGCGTGATTGCGGAGCAGCCCGGCGACGGGCGTGCCGTGGCGCTCGGCGAGCGCCGACAGCTCGATGGCATCGGCTTCGCCGGCCAGGTCGGAACCGGGTGGGTAGTTCTTGACGAAGACGTCACGGCCGGCGCAGGTAGCTCGGTAGTTGGTCGTTCCCTGCCCGATGGGTAGTTGGACCAGGCGTTCCGGCACGATCCCGTAGCGGCGTTCGAGAACGTCGGCGATCGTGGGTATGGGCTCGGTCATCGGCGGGGCTCCTCTTGTCGTGTGTTGGTGTGCTGGGCTCCGGACGCCGCCGGGTCGGGTGGCTCCTGCGGCAGCAGTTCTTCGGCGAGCGTGTGGTAGATCTGGCCGATGCGTCTCCATCGATGGGCTGAGGCGCTTGGCGGCCTGTGTGCCGTTGGTGTGCCTGCTTGGCCTGGTGCCAAGAGCGCGGCCTCGGCTGCGGCCAGCGCGGGGCCGAGGTCACTCCCGGCTGGTGCGAGCCATCGGTGACGACCTCGGGTGATCTCCTCGATGGCGGGTAGGTCGGGGGCTATTACCGGCACCTGATAGCAGGTGGCGGTGGTGACGGAGCTGGGGTGCAGGACCTCGGCGAAGAAGCCGTAGTCGCCATCGGTTCGGTAGGGGCAGACAGCGGCGTCGGCGGCGGCGTAGAGGTGACCGACCTGCTCAGGCGGCACCCGGTGTGGAGACCAGATGACTCGACCGCCGGCATTGGCGACGACGCGACCGAGGTCGGCTGAGATCGCTGGGTCGCGGCTGGCACCGACGATGACCAGGCGTGCGCGGCTGGTGTGGGCGAGAAAGGTCGCGGCGGTGGCGGGTACGTCCTTGTATCCGGTGATGTGACCCAGAAGCAGGAACGCCGGCAGCTCGCCACGCATGTGATCGACCAACGTGGCGACTGCGCCGCTCGGGGGAAGCTCGCTGTCGTCCAGCCCTGCCCAACCGACCATGCGCACGTCCGCACTGGTGCGGGAGCGCAGCCAAGTGCTGTCTGTGTGCGTGTGGCACAGCACGATGTCGGCGAGGTCGAGAACACCTCGGGTCACGGTGTCATCGGTGTCCGTCACCGCGTCGCCGTCGATCGGCTTGAGGTTGTGGACCGTCCAGACCACGCGCCAGCCGGCCCGCCGCAGCCCGGCCAGTCGGGCCAGCAACTCGGCGGCGGCCCGTGGTGTGCGTGCACCCTGAGACGCGTCGTGGTAAAGCCGCTTGAGCCGGTGCAGGTTGAGCACTCCGGGCGGCTGCATTGCACTCACGCTGGGGATGTCCGGACGGAAGGTCAACGGCAGTGCCGGAGGGGCGTAACGGTGCAGGTGAGCGAAGTACGGGCTCGGCCAACGCGGGTAGTCCGTGACGATGACCCATTGGGGAGATGGCACGGTCGGTGTAGGCGTCACGGGTTCGCCTCCACCCTTGAGCACCACCAGGCGACGGCGCGGCGATACCGGGCCAGGCAGCTCTGCGGGCTGCGATCGGCACCGGTCCACTCGTACGCAATCTCGGCCCGGTTGTCGTCGTTCCCGTGCCCGAACGCCTGCGCCACGATCCGGAGGCCAGCACTGGGCACGTCATCGCCGCTCTCGCTGATGTGAACGGCGCGGGTGTGCGGTACGAGGGCAGACACCCGAGCGGCGAGGTCGTCGGGACGGTCCGAACATCGCCACGCCTCGTGGACCTGAGCCGTGTCCATCAGCAGGCCGAGCCACGGGGCTCGGCCGAGGTGCGCCGCCATCGACGCGACCGCTTGCGCCGTGAACCACTTCGGATCGTGTAGTTCGATCAGGGTCGTCAGCCCGTATCGGGCGGTGAGGTCCGGCACCGTGAGGTCGACCCACTGCCGCTGGTCGAGAGCACGCTTGGCCAGCAGTCGAATCGCGGGTGCTCCCAGCACGGCGGCGGCGTGGCCCAGCAGGTCAAGCTCGGCGCTGGCCTGCTGGTACGCCTGCGTGCCCGGCCGAGTGAAGTCGGCCAGGTCAAGATCAGCGGTGACGACGGTGATCGGCACGTTCACCTGGAGGCAACAACGCGCCCACCGAGTAAGGGTTGCCGTGTCTTGCCTGCCCAGGTCGAAGCCACGCGGGCCGCCGCGCAAGTGCAGAAACGGAACCTCGTGCGTGACCGCGAGCGCGAGTAGATCCTCTAGATCGATGCTGCGGATTCCGATGCTGTAGAGGCCGACAGCCGTCGGCGTCGACCTGGTCACGACCACTCCAGGATCACAAACGGTGCGGTCGGTCGCCGGCTGCTGGCCAGCGCGGCGTAGAAAGGAACGGCCTGCTCGCCGGGAATCCTGTTGAACCAGCCCGGCACGGAATCGATGTCGACCGTGGTGGTCACCTTACGCAGTACGGCCGCGAATGCCGCTTGCCTCGCCTGGTCGCGGTGACCAGCGAGTTCATGCATTCCCACCACCGCAGCCCCACGTCGGTGCACAGCGGTAGCCGACAGGGCCTCCTCGCCGTCCGAGGTGCCCAACAGGCCAAGGAACCCGCCCGGTGCGACCATCGCGAACGCCCGCCCTGCGCGCCCGGTGCAGTCGATCACGAAGGACTGCGTCTCGGCACCGGGCGAGTCTGCCAGGATGGTCACGCCTGGCAGAACTGCCGCAGCCGGCAGCGGATGCCGCGTCACCACCACCACACGGGCCACGCCTCGGTTTTTCAGCTCCAGTATGCAGCCGAGGGCGACCGGCCCGCCGCCCACGACAACGGCGGGCTCCGGGGGGCGGTGGTGCGACACCCAGCGGCTCAGCCCAAGGGCCGCCATCACCTGAAACCGGGCAACCGCGACGTGCTCCGGTCTGGTCGCCTGCGGAATCGGAAGCGCGCGGTGGTCGTCGGACCGGGTGGCGGCACCGTGAGGCACGGGTGCCAACCGCTTCTCACCGTCCAGCGAGTCGACGACGGTCATGTACCCGGCGGCATACTCGCCTCCGAGCGCTGTGGCGAGTAGGCGCCGCAGTTCGGTGCCAGGGCTGACCACGCTGTACCGTGCCGCGAACCAACCCGGCCGCGTAGGCAGAGGCGGTGCGAGGATGGCGGCACCTCGCCGGAAGACGATCCGGGCACCCACACCGTCCGGACCAATCATGGCCACTGCTCCAGCAGGCCGGGCAGTTCGGCCAGGTGGGCGATGACCGGAACGCCCTCGGGCAGATTCGGCGGCGGCTCGTCGCACACCAGGACAGCCCGCATCCCGAAGGCACGCGGACCGATGACGTCCTTGTCGAGAGTGTCGCCAACGAACAGGACTGACTCCGGCGCGACTCCGGCCGCCTCAGCGACCGCCGCATAGAAGCGAGGGTCGGGCTTGGGAATGCCGATGTCGCTGGACAGCACAAGGGCATCGAAGCAGTCCGCCAAGCCGGCGGTGGCAAGCGTACGCCGTCGGTAGGCGATCGGGCGTTGGGTGTTGCAGGCGAGGACGAGCCGCCACCGAGCGCGGTGAAGTGTCCAGACGACATCGGCGGCACGCGGATCGACGACAGCGTCGGGCACCGTCTCCCATAGCGCGTCAACCACCTCGGCGAGATTTGGCACATCAGCACCCACACGCCGCCAGGCGGCGGCGAGGATCGAGTCCCACGGTGTCTGGACACCTCGCCGGTACGCTGCCTTCGCCTCGGCCCGCGCTTCCTCGACCGCGGTGCCGAGCCCGGCAGGAATCGGCCAACCAAGCCGCCCCTCCAACGCCGCCACCACGTCGCGTCCACGCGGCGATGCCCCTGGAGTCGCCAACGTGCCGCCGAAATCCAGCGCCACCGTCGCCACCCTTAGCTCACCCACTACTGGTCCTCCTCACATGCAATGGCATTGACCGCAGTCGCCATACCGCTGGGCTCGCCACGCACCCACCAACAACGGACAGTGGATGCGAGCCGACGCACCAGCCGCAGCCGGCGGCGGGCCAACTCGGAACCCTCCAACAGCGATAACGGGTCCGCCGCCGCATCGTCGAGGATCTTGTCCAGCAGGTGGCCACTCGCCCGGTACAGCGCGTTCGCGGCCACCTGCTCCCCACAGGGAATCGGTGGTGACCCGAGGACGCCACCATCAACGTCCACCATCACGATGCCCGCAAGCCTCGACATCACATCGCCACTGTCACCAGGCAGGCTCACCGCGAGATCAACCCGCTCGCCGTCCACCTCACCAAGAGCAAGGATGGGAAACCACCGCGCGATCGTAGATCGCCGAACCACGTACGCGCGGGTTCCGCCAACGACATCAAAAAAGCCCCGATCATTCAGCCTGACGAGGCAGGTGTCTCCCGCGACGGGAGACCACCCCATCGACATGATCATGGCCAGCCCAGTGAGGCTCTTTCCCGCACCGTAGCCGCCGATCAAAAGAAATGCCTGTCCCGCCTTCTGCAATGCCACACCATGCAAGCTCAGCGTGTCATTGGAAAGGTGCTCAACGTGGAACCTGGCGTTGATAGTGCGACGTACGTCGTCCCGCGTTATCGCGTCAGGGAGTATGAGCGCCGCAACCTCGTCATCCGCTCCAATCGACCCGCCGCGCGCGGCGGGAATCTGCGCCAACAAGGTGGGCCACCACAGGCCCATATGTGGCGGACCTGCTACCGACAGCCGTCTGCTCCCGCTGCGAACAACCCACCTGGCGGTCACGGCGCACCCCCCATGATCCAGGGGATGTGGACGGCGAGAGCAGCCCAAACAGGCAGCGACGGCAATCGCGACATGTCCGGAATGCTGAGCCCGACCACCACGACACCGGCGTCACGGAGCCCAGCGAGCAAGCCAACCGGCGCAGTCTTCGTCGACCACGGCGTCTGGGCTGCCGGCCCAGCAACACCCAGAAGGTCGAGCATCATCAACCGCTGAGCGGGTATCTGAGCGGCAGCCGCCAACACTGACCCGAGTCGATCCGCGTTGATCTTTCCATCCACCCTCAGCCCATATGGTCCCGAGCAGGCGGCGTCGGTTGAACTGACCACGACGACCGCGCCCACCCTCGTAGGTCCGGCCCGCTCGACATCGAACATTGCCGCGTACTCAGGCGGACTGACCACCAAGCGGTGACGTCGAGAACCACCCGCAAGGCTGTCCAACGCCGCTCCGATGGAAGCCCTCTCACGCGCTGCCGTATCTACCAGTTCCGCCGGGATGCTGACCCGGGTCGGCCAGCCGACCGCGATCACTCCGTCAGAGCGGGGATGGAGGAGAACAAGATCATCAGACAAGAACTTGGCAGACAACTCGACAGAAGCCCGGTGCGCCAGCGTCGACTTGCCTCCACGCGAACCAGCCAGGAAGACCACCGCCCGAGGACCGACGTCTGTATCAACGCTCACCGCCGCAGCGTGCATCAGGTGCCAACCATCCGCGAGCAGTCGCGTACCAAAGAACATGCGACCGACCCAGTCCGGCCATCGCCGACTCGGCCCATCCCCGAACGGCAGAAGCACTCGCGTTCGCCGGGACTGCGCATCCACCTCGATAAAAGTCTCAGCGCAGCCCTTGCGATAGCGGCCAGCGAGAACAAGGAGACCGCTGGCCACCTCGACAATCTCCAGCCGCCGGCCGACGTCGGGCCAGCCGTAGACAGGATTCCCCCTGTGCCGACGACCAGCGTCGGCTGGACCGGAAGTGATGTGAACCGACCAACCAGGCTCCGCGCCCCTTGCCTCCGCAGCCGAACACGGCGGAACCAACACCGCCAAAGCGTCATCTGCCATGTGCTGCGCATCGGCTGTAACCCGCAGGCGATGCCCCGCAAGAACCACATCAACATGCGCACCCGACTGCGGGGGAGGCACAGCCGCGCTGGCCGGTAACGTAGCCATCGTGCTCCTCACTGGACGAACGATAATGGTGCGCGAGCCTATGCTGCGTCCACCCGTTTCTGTTCGTTGAAACGGCGGGCCACCCTTCTACCTGGGCCGTTTCTGGGTGTCAGAATGCCGGGTGCCTCCGGTGCGGAGGGCGAATCGGGCTGGCCCTGGCTGGGCTCGCGGGGTCGGCGTGCGCGTGAGTATCGGGGGTGTCGAGGAGTAGTCGGAAGCGGGCTGTGGAGTTGGTGTCGGCGAGGGTGAGGGCTTGATCCAGCAGCGACTGTGCCGCGAGCCTCGGCGGCGCGGGGGCGGTCCGGTGTTCCCAGTCGGCGACGGTCGTCATGGTCACGCCGAGGTGCTCGGCGAACGCGCGCACGCTCATCCGTAGCGCCTCGCGTAACGCGCGGACCTCCCGCCCGGTCCATCGGCCGACGACCGCCGGCCCGCACCCCACACATGCCGCCCAACCTGCCGACACGTCGGGAGCGAGCGGGACCGGCGGCATCCCGAACTGCTGGCGTTCCTGGTCGCGCGCGCGAGCGTTCTGTGCGTGGAGGCTCCGCACGAGCGCGTCCAACTGATCGAACAGGGACAGCAGGGCTCCGCGTGCGCCGAGGGCGACGTCGGCGTTGTACCAGAAGATGCGGGTGGTGTTGTCCCGACCGGCCTCAACGCCGGCGATCGCGCTTCGCGAGTAGCGGATGAGCTTGGCAAGATCGGCCTGCCTCAGCCCGACAGTCTTACGCCGCCGGGCCAGGTGCCGGCCGAGGTTCCTGCGCGCGTCGTCTATGTGATCCCGGGTGATCTCACCGGCCGCGCCGAGACGGCGCGGTGGAGGAGGAGCATGACGCGCCATCGGCTTCTGCCGTGCGAGTTGGGTAACCGCCATCGCTAACGCGCCCGTCGTGCGGCGAGCGAGTACACCCGCGCACCGCCGTCCACGCTCGGCCAGCTAGCCGGAGCCGGGGCACGATAGGCGGGTCCGGAGACGACTGGTTCGACCAGCAGCTCGACCGGTCCGGCCACGACAGCGACGCAGACGGGTGGCCCGCCGTGACACACCACCGTGATCGTCGCGCCCGCGTTCACACTCACCTGCACCACCGCCGCCGCCCCGGCCGACGCGACCGGAAGCCCTTCACCCGCACCGTCAAGCGCGCCCTCCGACAGGGTGGCGACACCAGGCGGCACGCCCGGGGAAGAGCCGGTCGTTGCGGTATCGGACGCGCCGGTAGGCGGGGCCAGCTCCGTCGGGGGCGTGTCAGCATCGCTGGCGTGTCCCTTGATGATGAAGAAGCCGAGTTCGGTATCCGTGGCCCTGCCCAGCACCGCGCGCAACGCCTGGCGGTAGTGCGCGGAGGGCCACCGGGTCTGGCCGCGTTCAAGGTTGCCGATGTAGTGGCCGGCGACGGCGACCATGCGCCCCGCATGGTCGTACAGGTATGCGTTGACCGCCTCGGCCAACTCCTGCCGCGACATCGGCCGACCCGATCCACTCGGGGAACGCAGCGCCAGCCGCGCCGCACGGAGCAGGTCGTTCGGCCCCGGACGATACGCCACTATGTGAATCCGTTCCTGGTCTGCAACCACATCGACGGGGACGCTGGCGAGACGAGTTCTCGGTCGCGCCCCACAGCGGTTTGCCGGCCGTGACGCCTCAACGCCGCCGATGCGCGATGGTGGTGCGGGTCGGTCGCCGGTCCGCGATCGGAAGGCGCGAACGCCGCCAAGCGGTCCGCTAGACTCCGCCGCCACGGTTGACACCTCAACCCGCCGCTCGCGCCGACAGCCAATCGAAGCCGCCTCGACCGGCACCAATCAACTCCGGCCGCGTCGCACCGGGCTGACGCCGAGGTAGACGGGCCGACAGCAGGAACACCTTGGTGGCCGCCTCGTTCTCCGTGCACGGGCCGAGCACCTTGCAGGCGACACACCGCCCGTCGCCACTGGACACCGCGTGCCTGTCGAGCGCTGCCTGTGCATGATCGATCCGGTCACCGCCGTGGTATGTCGTCATGTCACGTCCTTATCCGACCGTGGGGAGGAGAGGGCGTGTCGCTTGGTGTGTTCTGGTGAAGCCTCGCCAGCGCGGCCATTCGACACGCCCCTCCTGATCACCGCCCACCACGGAGATCCGTTGTCACGTAGCGGGAGGGCATCCATCGAGCTGCACCCCGACAGAGGGGCGCTCGCAGCCCGCCGCGCGCACCGGCACGGCGAACCTATTCCCATACGACCCGGCCCAGTTCGATCGCGTCGCACTTCTAGGATGGACGGCAAGTGACCGAATGGCAAGATGCCAAACCGTACATGCCATTGGGTCTATTGCCTGCCGAGTCGATCGCGCGGCACACTGACGAGGTCAGACCCGCTGTCGAAGGAGATGCACCATGGCCGCGTCAACAAGCCCAACGCTTCGGCGGCGGCGCCTCGCCAGCGAGCTACGACGCCTGCGGGAGCAGGCGAAACTCACCTGCGACGAGGTCGGCGCACGGATCGGCTGCACCGGCAGCCGGATCAGCCGCATCGAGAATGGAAGGCTCGGCATCCGTCCTGGCGACGTCCACGAACTTCTGGAGATCTACCAGGTCGCGGGCGCTCTTCACGATCAACTGGTCCAGCTCGCGCGGGAGGCCCGTAAGCGGGGCTGGTGGCAGGCGTACAACGACGTGCTCACCGACGAGATGAAGACGTTCGTCGGGCTGGAGGCCGAAGCGACCTCGATCATGAACTACGAGGCCCACTACATCCCCGGCCTTCTCCAAACCGAGGCGTACGCCCGTGAACTCTTCCTCGCCTGGCGTCCCAGCGTCACCGCTGACGCGGTCGAGCGACTGACCCGAGTTCGCATGGCACGCCAGGAGGTTCTTGCCAAGAGCGACCGCCCAGCCCTGTGGGCGGTCCTCGACGAGGCCGTACTCCAACGCACAGTCGGCGGACCGGGCGTGATGCGTGAACAGCTGCACCACCTCCTCACGCTCAGTGAGCACGGGCAGGTGACGCTCCAGATCTTTCCGTTCCGCTCCGGGGCCTACCACCCCATGGGCAGCGGGTTCATCGTCTTCGAGTTCCCCGAGCCGCAAGATCAGCCGATCGTCTACCTGGAGAACCTCGCTGGCGGCCTGTACTTGGAAGACCCGGCCGAGGTAGCGCAATGTATCGTGGGCTTCAACCACCTACGCGCGAACGCCCTACCCGACCACGAGTCGGCCGCGCTCATCGCGCAGGTGGCGAAAAGCCTGTAGCGAGCCGAGAGGAAGGCGCGGGATGAGCCCCGACCTGACTAGCGCCATCTGGCGCAAGAGCACCAAGAGTAACGGTCAGAACGCCTGCGTCGAGGTCGCCACCGTCGACCGCGCCGTCGCGGTCCGTGACTCCAAGGACCCGGCTGGCCCGGTCCTGATCTTCAACCACCATGACTGGACCAGCTTCATCACCACCACCAGGGCACGCCCCACCGACGTCGCCTGACGGCAACTCGGCACCAGCGCGGCTCCACGGTGGGGAGTCGCTTTTTGCATATAAGGACGAGATCAAAGCGGGTCTGCGTGCGGGCAGCGCGTGGGGTTGGGTGGGTACTGCCGTATCCACCCAACCGCGCACGGACTGCAAGACACCTCGTCTGAGGTTCAGGCCACCTCGCCCGTACGGCAGAGAAGCTTGAGTTCGTCGAGGGTCAGCTCCTGGGTCCGGTCGGCAGCTTTGCTGCTTGTCCAGTTGAGCACGTGGGTGCCAGGTAGGTCGTTCGATGTTCCCGGTGTGATGTCGTATCCGTCCGACCCGATGATCTTTTCGATCATGCTGGCGAGTTCAGTCGGGCCTCCGCCGCCGTAACCCACGTTGTACCCGTTGCCTTCTTCCTCGGGGAGGAAGTGCAAGACGCCGTGATCAGTGCGGACCCAGAACACCTCCGCCTCACGATCGATGATCAACGACTGGAGGCGTTGCCCGTCAGGCAAGCCGAGCGGTGCGTACGTGTTGTGCGTCCAGTGCTCGATGTTGCCGCTGACCGTGCGGTAGTGGTTCGCGGCCACCGGCAGCCCGGTGACCGGATCGCGGGAGGTCTGCCAGCACAGGCAGCCGGCACCACCGACTGCCGACGGCGACTCGGGATCGTCATAGACGCAGTCGTGCCACAGCCTGGGAGCATCGTCGGGGCCGACGAGTGTGACGTGGAGAGCGTCAGGGGCGCAGGAGACCAGTCTGTTCATCCACTCGGCCGCGTAGGGGCTGCTGGAGGTGCATAGGCTCTGCGAGGCATTGCAGGCGCTGCCCACCATTCCCGGTTCCAGGTAGAGCACGAAGTGCCAGTAGCCCCGTTCCTCGTTGTAGGTCGGTTGCAGATCGTTGGGCTGGTAGGGCATCGAGGGATGGTTTCCTTCCTGACCGCTGCTGATCAAGGCGTGGCAGAAGTGCTCGCGTCAGCCCTTCGGGCGGGCCGGACGCCTCGGCCACCATCGGCGGTGACCGCACCATCACTCTATGGCTCGTGTCGATGGCTCGTTGATGGCGGATGGTGTAGCGCGGCGGCGATGCGTCGGCCACCCCGGTGAAGATCCTCTTTCTGAAGACTGCGACCCGTTGCTACGGAGCTGCGCCCGCCGTCCGTGCACAACCGCAACAGCACCAAGCGAGGCGTCCCCCTCCTCTCGAAGGATCTTCAACAGCAGGGATGCGCGGGCGTTGGACACGCCGTGTCCGTCGTCGCGCATCGCGTCGGCCAGCCCGTCACGCGACAGCGACCGGCCTTCCCGCGCCAGCGCGGATCGGGCCGCCCGCGCCGCCGGAATGAGGTGAGCGACCGCCCGCATCTCGGCCGATGCGGGCGCGTTGCCGGACTCGGCCGACTGGACCGAGGTCGAGCCGGCCCCGGGCGCGGACGGGCCGTCCGCGCCCGTCCACCCGTCCGCTGTCGGCCCGGACGACGGTCCCCGGTCCGGGGCTGCCCCCCGGACCGTCCCCGGGACGGACGGACGATCAGCGGACGGCCGCTGATCGTCCCGGACCATCCGTTGATCACTTTCGCCATGGTCGATCATGCTGAACAGAAGCTTCACCGACACGAGCATCGACAGCGCCGGCCACCCCGCCAACGCCTTACCGATCGGATCGTGACCGCCGACCGCGACGTTCGCCGCGAGGCTGGCCACGGTGCCGACTACGAGCGCCACCCACGGAACCCAGCCCGTTGGGCGACCGGCGCGACGCTGCGCCACCAGGTACAGACTGGCGACGATCTCCAGACCATCCACGCTGATGGGAAACGCGTACGCCTTCCAACCGGTCTGACCGTGCTCGATGGCAAGTTCGGTCATATGCGCGAACGAGATCGCCCCCGCCACGACGGCCAACCCGGCGACCGTCAGCCCGGTCAACACACGCAACGCCTTGTCCGTACGGTTGCTCACGGCGTCACCCCCTCACCCGAGGGAGCCGGCATCGCGAGCACGAACGCCGCTGCCAGTAGCAGATTCGCCCCGGACCGTGAACACCCTGGGCAAGTCCTGGTGGGGCCATAGGCAACTGCCCATTCCGGGCAGAAGCTATCGAAAGAACCGGGAAAAAATGTGTCACATTCCGGGATGGGGCTTACCGACTCCGGCCGTACCCGACAGGGTCATCGTGGTGGTCGACTCGCCGGACCCGGGCGTGCCGCTGCCGCATCCGGCGTCGAGCTGGGCGAGCTGGGCGGCCCGCCCGACGAAGCCGGGCAGCGCCGGGGGCAGTTGACGCGGCACCGGGAGCCGGGCCGTCGGCGTACCGGCCCGGGTGCCGCCGGCCCTGGCCCGGACGGCCACCCGCCCGGCCCGGCCCGCGGGTGGATGGTCCGGATTCGTGTGCCGGCGGCGCTCCTCGACCCGGTCCCGCGCGGTGGCCAGCGCCCCCTGCTCGGCGGGGGTGGCCCCGAGCAGCCGGATCAGGATGTCGAACCGCTCCGGCGGAGGCAGGACGTTGCCGGCGAAATACTCCCCGATGACCCCGCGCGACCAGCCGGTCTTCGCCGCCAACTGCCGGTACGTCAGCGGGGTCTCGCCCTGCTGCCGGGCCTCCCGGCGGCGCAGTTGGCGCAGCAGCCCGGCCAACTCCTGCACCGTCCGCGCCTCGGCGTCCACCGGGGACACCCATCCCGGACGAGTCGTCCCGGGCGTCACCTGCCGAACGCCCGAAGGTACCCGTTGGTCCGACATGCGGCCTCCACCCCCCGGTCATCCCGTCACCCCGGATGCCGACACGGGGAGGGTAGAACCGGCCGCGCGACGCCCGGTAGGTCACCGCCCGATGTATGACAGTTCCCTGTCGAGCCGGTTTCACCGACCGCTGTCCGATCGCGGTCGGTCCGGCGGTGTCCGACGGTGTCCGACGGTGTCCAGGATGCGCCGCCGGAACCCTCGAACCCTGCCAGTGTCCCCAGGGCGGGGCTGAGGCCCACGCCACGAAACCCGGGGAAAGGAATAACCCATGAATCGTCCACACCCGACCGTACGGCGGTCGGCAGGGGTGCTGCGTCGCGTCGCCGTCGCCGCGTTCGGCGTCACGATGCTCGTCGCCGGGGTGACCGCCACGCCGGCCACCGCCGCACCCGGCACCGCCGCGCCGGGAGGCAAGGCGGCCACCGCCGGCTCGTTCGTCGACAGCACGCCGGTGCCCGGCGGCTTCGCCTCCTGGGCGGAACTGCTCGAACTGCAGCAGCGGATGAACACCGCCGCCGCCCGGATCACGAACGTGGCGCAGCGCAGCGTGAACTCCGGCTTCGCCGGGGTCGTCGCCGATCCCACCACCCGGCAGTTGCAGGTCTACTGGAAGGGCGAGCCGCCGGCCAGCCTGGTGGCCACCAGTCGGGCCACCGTCGCGACCCGGGTGCTGCCCGCCGCGTACTCCCGCCGGGAGCTGATGGCCGCAGCCACCCGGCTGCGGGCCACGGCCGGTGACAAGATCACCACGGTCGGGCCCCGCGCCGACGGCGCCGGCCTGCTCGTCGGTACGCAGAGCGGGCTGCTCGGCGCGGCGAGCCTCGCCGGCGTCCCGGTGACCGTGCAGACCGGCGTCGCCGCCGCGCCAGCCACCCGATGGGACGACACCGCGCCGTGGTGGGGCGGCGCCGCGTGGCGCAACACCTCCACCGGTGGCGGCTGCTCGACCGGCTTCGGGGTCTTCCAGGGCGGGGTGGCGCGGGTGCTCTCCGCCGCGCACTGTGCCAACCTCAACGTCCTCGCGACCGACCCGACCGGGCAGACGATCGGCATCGTGGGCACCCGCAACACCGGCACCGACACCCTGCTCCTCGCGGGCAGCTCGGGCGGCCGGGTCTTCAACAACAGCACCGACGCGGCCGGCGCGGTGGTCAGCGAGTTCAGCAACCAGGTGATCGGCGCGTCGGCCAGCCAGGTCGGCAACTTCGTGTGCACCTCCGGCGCGTACTCCGGAACCCGCTGCTCGATCCAGGTCAAGGCCCGGGACCTGTGCATCAACGTACGCAACTTCGGCACGGTCTGCGGCCAGGTGCAGGCGGAGAACACCACCCACACCAACGCGGTCGGTCAGGGCGACAGCGGCGGCCCGGTGGAGATCGTCAACGCGGCGAACACCCTCCAGGTCTGGGCCACCGGCACCAACACCGCCATCGACGACACCAACACGGCGACGGCCTGCACCGGTTACGTGACCACCGGTCGGACCTGCGCCTGGCGGATGTACTACGAGGACATCTTCTCCGGCCTGGCCGGCGTCGGCGCCTCGGGCGTCGTCCTCGGCTGACGACCCTCGGCGTCCGCCGATCGACCCGACGGCCGGGTCGGTGCGCACTGCGCGCACCGGCCCGGCCGTCCCTCCTGTGCCGGCCGGCTCCCGCGGCCCGGGTCCGTCCGCCCGGTCACGGCAGGGCGGCGAGACCGATCAGGTTGCCCTCCGGGTCGGTGAGGTGACCGACCACGAGACCGGCGGCGTTGCGCTCGGGGCCCATGACCCGCTTGCCCCCGAGGCTCTCCGCCCGTTGCAGGGCTGCCTCCACGTCCGGCACGTTGACATAGAAGACGACGTGGCTGTCGAAGCCCGGTCCGCCTCCGATGCCGCCGGGTATCCGCTGCCCGGTCTCGTCGGTGGCGTCCATGAAGCCGTACCGGCCCGCCTCGGAGACCGTCGGCGCGACCGGGCCACCGGTCTCGAACTGCCACCCGAACAGTTCACCGAAGTAACCCCGGAGCAGCTCCGGATCCTTGCCGATGATCTCGAAGTGAACTACCGGGTTGCCCATCGTCTCGACCGGTCCTCTCCGCTCCACCATCCGACCTGCACACTCACCGTAGCCACGTCAGTTGCTAAAAACAACCATATGGTCCTACCTTGGCATCGAGTCGTACGGGGAGGACACCATGCCGACCAACCGCAGTTATGGCGACGGATGCGGGATCGCCCGCGCCCTCGACGTCGTCGGGGAGCGTTGGGCGCTACTCGTCGTACGGGAACTGATCCTCGGCCCGCAACGCTTCACCGACCTGCAACAGAGCCTCGCCTCGGCCAGCAGCAACCTGGTCGCCGACCGACTCCGGGAGCTCACCGAACGGGGCGTCGTCCGGCGGCACCGGCTGCCACCGCCGGCCGCCTCCTGGGTCTACGAACTCACCGACTGGGGACGGCGACTGGAACCCATCGTCATCGCCCTCGGCGAATGGGGGTTGCTCGCACCGTTCCCGCCCCGGCCCGTCGTGGGCGCCACCTCGGTGCTGCTGTTCCTGCGCGGAACCGGCCGCCCCGATCCCGGCGACCCGCCCTCGACCGGTCGGGTCGAGCTGACCGGACGGGTCTGGACCGTCCGCACCGCCACCGGCCGGATCGGGATCGAACAGGGCGGGCCACCCGCGCCGGACTTCGACCTCCGGACCGATCCGGCGACCCTCAACGCGGCGCTACACGAACCGGACATCCTCGACGTCGCCCTGGGCGACGGCCGTGCCACGGTCACCGGCGACCGCGTCGCCCTCGATCGACTGCTGCACTCGGTCGCCCGCCAACCACCCGCCACCGAATAGCCGGCGGGTGCGTCCCGACGCCCCGCCCCGTGCCCGAGCAGGAAAGATCACGCTGAGGACCGATCTCGGAAGTTTCGAATATCCCGAACCCGGCTGACCCACTGTCGGCCGGGGTGGCGGCTGATCATCGACGACCCGGTCCGCCGACACCGCCGACAGGCAGCGGGAACCCGCCAACGGGTGGCCAATCTTTGCGACGAAGTTTCGGGAAAATTTCGGAAAGTCGTTGACAGGTACAGGATCGACGCCCTACCGTCGCCATCGACGGCATTCAATGCCGTCGACACCACCCCACCGCGACCTGTCCCCCGGTTCCACTGGACGACTCCGCGTGGTGACACACACCAGAATGACCGGCTGCCGTACCTGGCCACCGCCAGCCCGCCGGTACGCACCGCGTCGCTGGCTCCCGCCAGCTGTCACGAGGAGGAACACCTACATGACCGACACCTCGACCAGACCGAAGAGGCGCAGCCGCCTGCGGCTGTTCCTCGGTGCCGCGTGCGCCGTAGCGCTCGCCGTCAGCGGCACGGTCCTCGCCGCGCCGAACGCGGCGTTCGCCGAAGCCGACCGGACCCTCACCTCGAACCTCACCGGCACGCACAACGGCTACTTCTTCTCGTTCTGGAAGGACAACGGCAACGCCAGCATGACGCTGCGCGCCGACGGCCGGTACTCCAGCAGCTGGGACAGGAGCACCAACAACTGGGTCGGCGGCAAGGGTTGGGCCACCGGCACCCGCCGGACGGTCAGCTACTCGGGCACCTACAACCCGGGCAACAACAACACCTACCTCGCCCTGTACGGCTGGACGCGCAACCCGCTGATCGAGTACTACGTGGTGGAGAACTTCGGCAGCTACAACCCGAGCAGCGGCGCCACCCGGCTGGGCACGGTGACCACCGACGGCGGCACCTACGACATCCTGCGCAGCCTGCGGACCAACGCCCCGTCGATCGACGGCATCCAGACGTTCTACCAGTACTGGAGCGTCCGCCAGCAGAAGCGCAGCAGCGGCACCATCACCACCGCCAACCACTTCGACGCCTGGGCGCCCGCCGGCCTGAACCTCGGCACCAACCACAGCTACCAGATCATGGCGACCGAGGGCTACCAGAGCAGCGGAAGCTCCGACATCACCGTCCGGGAGGGCGGCGGGAGCAACCCCACCCCCACCACCGGTCCGACGACCCCGCCCGCAAACGGCAACTGCACCGCGGTGCTGTCGGCCGCCGAGCAGTGGGGTGACCGGTTCAACCTGAACGTCGCGGTCAGCGGCACCAACAACTGGGTCGTCAGCCTCGGGTTGAACGGCGGCCAGAGCCTGCAGAACAGCTGGAACGCCTCGGTCAGCGGCACGACCGGCACCGTCACCGCCAGACCGAACGGCAACGGCAACAACTTCGGGATCACGATCATGGCGAACGGCAACTGGACCTGGCCGACAGTCACCTGCCAGACCGGCTGACGTCGGCAACCAGCTCACAACCACGCGGGTGGCGCGGTGGCCGGGGCCACCGCGCCACCCGCGCCACTTCTCCCGGCACATGACGTGGTGGAGCACCCACATTGCTTGACAGTCGTCGATGTTAACGTGAACACTTCTTCGTGACGAAGAGGTGAACAGACCTGTCGGCCCAGCACCCGTTCCGGCCTTCTTTCGACCCCGCGCGCCCGGCCGCCATTGCGGTCGATCCGATTACCGAAAGTGGACTCGTTCTCCTCATGGTGGTCGCCGGCAGCGCGGCCCAGCGTCGCGGGCTGGGCCAACCAATCGAAGGAGGTTTCGATGACGAAGGTGGATCCCCTGCCGCGGACGGCTTCGCGGCGGCGTGGTTGGCGGGCGGTGGTCACCGGCGCGGCGGCGGTGACGCTCGCGGGGGCGGCGACGATGGTCGGGCTGCCGTCGGCGTCGGCGGCGACCGTGGACACGTCGGCGTCGTACGTGTTCGTGAACCGGCACAGCGGCAAGGCGATGGACCTCTATGACTGGTCGACGGCGGAGAACGCGCCGGTGAACCAGTGGACGCGTAACGACCTCGCGGTGCAACAGTGGCAGTTCGTCGATGCCGGTGGCGGATACTACAAGGTACGGTCGCGGCACAGCGGGAAGGTGCTGGAGCTGCCGAACGCCACCGACGGCACCCAGCTGGTCCAGACCACCGACCGGGGGTCGACCACCCAGCAGTTCCGGTTACAGGACTCCGACGGTGGGTTCGTACGGTTCGTGAACCGGCACTCGAACAAGGTCATCGACGTGTGGGAACGGTCGACGGCCGACGGCGGCCGGTTGGCGGGGTACACCAATCTCGACGGCACCAACCAGCAGTGGCAGTTGGTGCGGCTCGGCGGTGGCACACCCACCACCACGCCACCGGCCTACCCGCAGCCCGGCACGGTCTCCGGAGACATCGGCGTCCACGACCCGACCGTGGTCAAGCGACCTGACGGCACCTACCTCGTCGCGCACACCGGTGACGACATCACGCTGAAGACCTCCACCGACCGGGTCACCTTCCGCAACGCCGGCACCGTCTTCCCCAACGGCGCGTCGTGGACCACCACGTACACCGGTGGCGCACGCAACCTGTGGGCGCCGGACCTGTCGTACCGCAACGGCCGCTACTACCTGTACTACTCGGCGTCGACCTTCGGCTCCAACCGTTCGGCGATCTTCCTGGCCACCAGCACCACCGGCGCATCCGGAAGCTGGACCAACGAGGGTCTCGTCGTCGAGTCGCGGACGTCGGACAACTTCAACGCGATCGACCCGAACCTCATGGTCGACGACCAGGGCCGCTGGTGGCTCAGCTTCGGCTCGTTCTGGTCCGGGGTCAAGTCGATCCAGATCGACCCGAGCACCGGACGTCGACTCGGCACCTCGATGCAGAGCCTCGCCAACTACAGCCCTGGCATCGAAGCACCCGTCATGGTCAAGCGCGGCGCCTGGTACTACCTGTACGTCTCGTTCGACCGCTGCTGCCAGGGGGCCAGCAGCACCTACCGCGTCATGGTCGGCCGGTCGGCGAGTCCGACCGGACCGTTCGTCGACCGCGCCGGCAAGGACATGCTCTCGGGCGGGGCCACCCAGGTCCTCGCCTCGCACGACAGCATCCACGGCCCCGGTCACCAGGCACTCCTCGCCGACACCGACGGCGATGTCCTGTTCTACCACTACTACGCCGACAACGGCGTGTCGCTACTCGGCATCAACCGCATCGGTTACGACG
Source organism: Micromonospora sp. NPDC051925 (assembly GCF_044548625.1). Classification (NCBI taxonomy): domain Bacteria; kingdom Bacillati; phylum Actinomycetota; class Actinomycetes; order Micromonosporales; family Micromonosporaceae; genus Micromonospora; species Micromonospora sp. NPDC051925. The sequence continues at coordinate 28,028 of NZ_JBIUCH010000027.1, forward strand.
CCGCTGCCTGGCCCTACGTGTACTGATTCCACCCGTCCCGGTGGGCACGCGGGTGCCCACCGGGACGGGTCGAGCGCGGGCGACCTCCGGGGCAGGGCGTGGACGGGCCGTCGACCCAGCCGCCACCGGCGTGGCGGCGGCGCGGGTCGACGGCCCCCGGCATCACCCCCGAGGGGTGTCGGTCAGCCCGGCAGGACCACCTGCGCCGGGGCCGACCGGTGGGTGGTGGTGCCGTCACCCAACTGCCCGGACATGTTGTTGCCCCAGCACCACAGGCCACCGTCGGTGCGCACGTCGCAGCTGTGGTAGCTGACGGCCAGGCTGTCCGTCCAGGTGGTGGCGGTGCCGACCCGGATCGGGGCGGACCGGTGGGTGGTGGTGCCGTCACCCAACTGCCCGAACGCGTTGTTGCCCCAGCACCACAGGCCACCGTCGGTGCGCAGCGCGCACGACGAGTCGACGCTCGCGTCGACCCTGGCCCAGGTGGTGGCCGTGCCGACCTGCACCGGACTGGTCTGGACGCCGGTGCCCCCGCCCACCTGCCCGTACCCGTTCTCGCCCCAGCACCACAGCGTCCCGTCGACGCGGACCGCACAGGTGTGTGCGTGCCCGGCCGTCACACCGGTCCACGTGGTCGCGGTGCCCACCTGCGTCGGCGTCGCCCGGTAGCCCAGGATGCCGAGACCGAGCTGCCCGTCCGTACTGTCGCCCCAGCACCACAGGGTCCGGTCGGTGCGCACGGCGCAGGTGTGCGCGTAGCCGGCGGTGACGCTCGCCCAACTGGTCGACGTGTCCACCTGCACCGGGGTGGTCGCCCGGGAGGGAGTCGTGCCGATGCCCAACTGCGCGTTACGGTTCATGCCCCAGCACCACAGGGTGCCGGTGGTCTGGACGGCACAGGTGTGGTTGGCTCCGGCGCTGACGCTGGCCCAGGTGGTGGCGGTGCCGACCTGCACCGGACTGGTCCGGCTCGTGGTGGTCCCGTCACCGAGCTGCCCGTTGTAGTTGCCACCCCAGCACCACAGCGTTCCGTCCGTCCGTACCGCGCAGGTGTTGCTGGTGCCCGCGTCGACCCGCGCCCAGGTGGTGGCGGTGCCGACCTGTACCGGGCTGGTCCGGTTCGTGGTGGTCCCGTCACCGAGCTTGCCGCCGTAGTTGTCGCCCCAGCACCAGAGCGTTCCGTCGGTGCGGAGCGCACAGGTGTGCAGGTCGCCCGCGGCGACCCGGGAAACCGGCGCGGCGGCGAACGCGGCGTTCACCGGTGCCCGCTCAGCGGACCCGCCCGCGACGGCCGCGCCCGCGGTGAACCCCACGGCGAGTACGGCGAGCCCGAGAGATGCCGCCATCGTGGCGGTGACGGTTCGGGCGGCCCGCCGCCATCGAGCCCACAGCCGACCGTTCTGCTGTCCGTTCATGTTCCCTCTCCCCAGACGACGTCGATTCCTGCAGGTGGAGGCGGCATTGCCCCGGCGGGTCGGCATCGACCCGCCACTTCACAGCAGTGACCACATGTAGTGGCTAACATCAATGCAATATCCACCCTGGGCGCAGCCGGAGCCATCGCTGCCGCGCGCCGGGCGTCAGCTGCGGCTCCACCGCTGGCTGGCCGCGCCGTTGCAGTCCCAGATCTGGGCACGCGTGCCGTTGGTGGTCCCGTTGCCGACCACGTCCAGACACCGGCCCGAACCGACCCCGGTGATCGTGCCGTCGGCGTTGAACCGCCACCGCTGGTTGGACTGGCCGTTGCAGTCCCAGATGATCACCGAGCTGCCGTTGGCAGTGCCGGCGCCGTTGACGTCGAGGCACTTGCCGCCGAAGACCCGCAACTCCTGGGCAGCCGTGGAGGTCCAGCTCTGGTTGCTCTGGCCGTGGCAGTCCCAGATGATCGCCGCCGCCCCGTTGGTCTGCGTGGCGCCGTTGACGTCCAGGCAGCGTCCGGAGGACGAGTTGCGGACGGCCGACGTGCCGCCCGGCGGCGGGCTGGTCGGCGAGGCGGTCGGGCTCGGCGTCGGGTCGGTGCTGCCGAACTGGGTGAAGAACCTCCACACCTCACCCTTGGTCCAGGTCCTGACGCCGCTGTCCCCGCCGCCGTCCACCGGGCCGGGGGTGTGCCCACCGTCGAACGCGGCCCACACCACCGGATAGCCGGACCGGCAGCCGGAGTAGGTGGTGGTGATGTGGGTCAGGCTGCCGGACCTCGGCTCGGGGGGATTCTGCGCGGTGCACCCGTTGTTCCGCACGAACGTGTCACGCAGCGACCGGCCGGCGGAGACGTTGAGCACCGGGTCCCCGATGCCGTGGATTCCCAGGTACGCGATCGGCTGGGTGCCGCCGCTGCACCCGCTGAGCTGCCCGCCGGAGTAGACGGCGACCGCCCGGAAGACGGTTGCCCGGGAGCAGGCCAGGGAGTAGCTCATGCCCCCGCCGTAGCTGAAGCCCAGAGCGAACAGTTGCGTCGTGTCGACGCACAGGTCCGCCTCGATCAGCCTGACCATGTCGTCGACGAAGGTGACATCCTGACCGCCCGGGTTGGCCCAGCCGTTGCCGTTGCCCTGCGGCGCGACGAAGATGGTGCTGTTGTTCGCCTGCTGGCGCAGCCCGTAGTAGGACCAGGCCGCCCCGTCCGACCCACCGGAGTCGACGTCGTTGGCGGTGCCACCGTTCCAGTGGAATCCGAAGATCAACCGGTGGGCGTGGTTCCGATCGTAGTTGTCGGGGATCCTCAGGATAAAGCTGCGGTTCTGGCCGCTGCTCTGGATGGAACGCTGACCGCTGGTCAGGGTGGGCGCCTTGCCGCACCCGGCGGTCGCCGCAGCCGCTGCGACGCTCGCGGCCGACGCGGTGGCGTTCAGGCCACCGGTCAACGCGGTCGCGCCCACGGTCACGACCAAGACCGCCACCGCCGCGAGAGAACCAAGGATGGGTCTGCGCCTTGCCATGATGGGGCTCCTGCCACTCGGCCTGCACTGATTCGGGTACGGGGGTTCACGGAGATCCCCACACCGCCACGATGTGCAGCTCCCGGACACCCCGCCGACCGCTCTCGTCGCGCGCGGGGGGCCAGGGAACGTACGTGCGATGTGCCCACGACGGCCGGCCGCTCATCGCCGCAGGTAGGTTCCAGCCTCCGGTCTCGCTGCCCATGCAGGACCAGCTGGTCGTCGAATCGTCGGCGGTCCGCATCATGCTCGCCCGAACACCACCCGGCCGGCTCCGGTGCCGGAACACCAGGCTCGACGCCAAACCGATTCGGCCAAACCCTAGATCGTAGAGTGATCCATGTCAATGTCAGGTCGAGTGGACCGCGGTCCGGGATACCTGCCCGGGGGTGGCGGGGAGAGAGTCGACGCCGTCGGTCAGCCGCGGTCGAGGATGTTCGCCCGAGCCGTGGCGTACCGTTCGCGGACCGCCGGCACGGCATCTGTCTCGTACACCTCGACCTGTCCGACCGTCCACGGCGGCGGCCGCTGCCCGCCCGACACCACCCAGGCGGCCTGGCGGGCGGCACCATCGGCGACGTACTCCCCCAGCGGCGGGACGAGCACGGGGCGGCCGAAGACCGTGGGCGCGATCCGGCGCACAGCCTCCGAGCGGGCGCCGCCGCCGACGAGGATGACCCGGTTGACCGTCGTGCCCTGGGCGGTCATCGCATCCAGCCCGTCGGCGAGCGCGCACAGCATGCCCTCCACCGCCGCACGCGCCAGGTGCGCGGGGGTCGAGCTCCGCAAGGTCAGACCGTGTACGGCTCCCGTGGCGTGCGGGCGGTTCGGGGTGCGCTCTCCCTCCAGGTAGGGCACCAGGGACAGCCCGTCCGCACCCGGCGGAGCAGACAGCGCCAGCCCGGACAGCCCGGCGTGGTCCACCCGCAGCATGGCCGCGGTCGCGTCCAGCACCCGGGCGGCGTTGAGCGTGCACACCAGCGGCAGGAAACGGCCGGTCAGGTCGGCGAACCCGGCCACGATCCCACTCGGATCGGCGGCCGGCACATCGGAGACGGTGGACACGATGCCGGAGGTGCCGATCGACACGATCACGTCGCCCGGCTCGGCACCGGCACCCAGCGCCGCGGCGGCACAGTCGCCGGCACCGGGGCCGAGCGGCGCACCGGTGCGCAGCTGACCGGCCCGACCGGTCGGCCCGAGCACCGGCGGCAGCAGCACGTCATCCCGACCGAACGCCAACCGGATCAGGTCCCAGCGGTACTCACCGGTCGCGGCCGACCAGTACCCGGTCCCGCTGGCCTCGCTGCGATCGGTGCGCAGCGCGTCCAGCCCCGGCGCGCCGGCCAGCCGCCAGGTCAGCCAGTCGTGCGGCAGACACACGGCAGCCGTACGGGCGGCGTTGTCCGGCTCCGCCGAGGCCAGCCAGCGCAGCTTGGTGACGGTGAAGCTGGCCACCGGGACCAGGCCGACCGCCTCCGCCCAGGCTCGCTGCCCGACCTCGCCGCCGCCGAGCTCCGAGATCAGCTCGGCGGCGGCGCCAGCCGAGCGGGTGTCGTTCCACAGCACGGCGTCCCGGACCACCGCGCCTGCGGCGTCCAGGCACACCATGCCCTGCTGCTGCCCGGCGACCGAGGCAGCCGCCACGTCGTCCAGACCGCCGGCCTGCGCCACCGCGTCGGACAGCGCCGCCTCCCAGGCGGCCGGCGGCACGGCGGTGCCGACGGGGTGTGGCGCGCGGCCCTCACGTACCAGCTTCCCGGTCTCGGCGTCACGGATGACGACCTTGCACGACTGGGTCGACGAGTCGACACCGGCGACGAGCGGCACCGGTCCTCCCGGGGGTTGTCGGTCACGGGGTCCGGCTGGAGCTTCATGACGGACCTCCGCCCCGCCGGTGGAACCGGGCGGGGCGGCATTTGTTCAACGGCTGAATTATTTGACCGAGCCACGGCCCTGTCAAGGTCGTGACCCGGCCAGCCGGTCGGGGGCCGCCCAGGACCGACACGAACCGGGAGCACCGACCGACGACGGCGCGACGCCTCGAACGACGAGCCGACAACAGCCGGACGCGGTGCCCGCCGTCGATCGGTATGCCGCCTCGCCAGGACGCCGGCTTGCTGACCGGCCGCCGACCAGAGCGACAGGTGGATCTCAGCGGATTCCGCGTCAACTCCGATGTGCGGTGGAGAGCTCCGCCCGGCGTCGTCGGGTCAGTAGCCCTCGTATTCGCTCACGGCGTCGGGGTGGGCGAAGAAGGCGCCGGGATAACGCGGCGGGTGCCGCAGAGCGACGTCGCGGTCATCGGGCGGAAAAGCCCGGTTGATGCCGAGTGCCACCTCGTGGCTGCCGTGGAGGAGCAGCTGCTTGGCTCCCGGAATGTACTCGTTCTCGACCTGGTACCGCAGCTCGGTGAACCTGGCCCGTACCGCGTTGTCGAGCGCCACCAGATCCAGGGCCTCGGGACCGCCGTCGACCCCTGCCTGAAGTGCTCCGGTGAGGGTGCTCGTGAACGGGTCGATCTCACTGCCGAACAGCATCACCCGGCCAGCGCCCAGCAGCGACAACCGCGCGCCGTGCCGGTGCACGGCCGGTGGATCCGGCCGGGTGAAGCACCGCGCGGCGATCCGCGCCGACCCGCAGTCCAGCAGGACGACGAGTCGGGTGGCCGCACTGTCCCACATCAGGTCGGCGACCCTACTGAGCACGGACCGCCGGCCGCCCGGCTCCTCAATCCACTGCTCCGTGCCCCCGGGGGTCTCCGAGTGTTCCGGGCCGGTCGCGGCGTAGGAGAACAGCAACGTGTCCGACGCCGCCGCGGCGGCCCGACGCACGGCGTCGATCACCACATCGGGGGACTCCCCGCACACGAGCAGCTCGGTGTGCGCCTCGAGGAAGGGCGTACCGACGTTCGGGGAGGCGAGGGTGCGGGCCAACGCCCTGGTCGCCGCCACCGCCGACTCGTAGCCGTGGCCGAAGCCGTAAGCGGCGTCGGGGTCGGGGGTGTCCCGCCCGACGAGGACCGCTCGGGAATTGGCGAGGACGGGCAGGAGCGGATGTCGTCGCGGGATCGCTTCGGCTGACATCACTCCATTCTGGAGGCCGAGCGCCAGCCGGTGTCCCCGACCCGGTCGGCGTCCCAGGACAGAGCGTCAGCAGTAGGGGCTTCCGAGTCGGAAGCGATCCGGTTTCGCCGCTTCGTCGATGCCCTGGAAGTCGTCCCGTAGCGCCCAGATATGCTCGTAGCTGACATGCCCTTCACTCAACAAGCTGCCGTCGGCACCTGACCCACTACTGTCGACACACCTCGCCGGAGTGAAAGAAAATGGGTGACCGTCATCATTTATGATGGCAGATTTCGCCTGATCTCCGATGCGGTAGTCGATGCGAATATCGAAGGACACCGCCCAGCGTGTGGCCACGGAACGGATCATGAGGACGTCCTCGACGGCGTCCTTGATAGTGACGGTCCTTCTTCGGAAGAACGGCTCGCCAGGCTCGTACCCTGAGCCCTCGCCACCCACAGCGGTTCGGGCCTGCGGCTCGACCTCATCGAAGTTGAACATCATCTCCACCACGGTGCCCGACTCCTGAGGCGGAACGAGGAGAAGGGTGCCCCCATACGGCTTGTCATGTCGAACATTGACAGGCTTCACACTGTCGATCCGAATGGGCTGGTTGCGACGGCCCTCGATGGCCAACCGTATGGTCTGCTCGGGGATGTCAGCACCTCCCGCAGCCCGCATCTCTTTTGCGAGCCGGTCAAAGGTGTAGCCATCGGCAGCAGGATTGTCGAGCGACCACTTCTCCAGGAAGCCCTTCTGCCGAGTCGTCAGATCAGCGCCGGCTGGAAGCGCGACGATCCAACCCTCCTCTTGATGCGTGACGGTGTAGCGAAAATCGTCCTTCAAACCGGCGGCTTCACGAACCCCGTCCTTCGCCGCAGGGCCGTCGACAGTCTCGGGTCCGGCCCACAACAGCAGCGCACCGAAGGCGCCAGCAACCACAGTTGCCATCACACCGGCAATCCACACGGACGCCGGCCTGCGCAGACGCCGCCATAGCGGCACAGCGCGGCTCTCTCCGCTCTGTTCCGTCGGCCGCCGCGGTCTGCCGCTGCGCGCCCCTGCTCCACGCTTCCTCCGTGACATCCGGCCCCTCCCTGCGCCAGCATCCCCGCCCGACGCCAACGAACATCGCCTGCCCATCACGTGCTAAAGGCGGAGGGTACACAGCGCGTCCCACCCACCGAAACACCGTGCGTACCGGCCGCTGTCAGCGTTCCATCAACACGCGTGGGCACCGGGAGATCGTGCCGTGACCGACGGTCGGCGCTGTCGCGATGTTCGGGCAGCGCCGCCCGTCGGCGGCTCGCCGGAATCGTCACCCCGGCGACGGTGCGATCGCCACCCGTACCCTGACCGCCCGGCGTCACTGCCGTTCGGCGGCTCCGAGTGCCGCGAGCCGGATGCGGCGACCCCGCTCACCTGGTCCGGCCGGAATCAGAAAGTGTCGCCGCGTTCGTGGTAGAACCTGCGCCTGTCCAGATAGCCTCGGTAGAGGCCAGGCAGGTAGACATGCTCCGGCCCAAACTCCTCAACGCTCTCGCCGGTGGCCTCCCGGAAACCGGTGCCGTCCACCGACGCGATCCTGAGGCGGGTTTCCGACCGTTCCAGGTAGTCCTCGCTGATCTGCCACCCCTTCTCGCCGTCATCCACCAGCCTGTTCCGCCAGTTACGGCGAAAGCGGCGACGCGGCTCATAGGTCGTACGGGACAGGGCGTCGGCCAGTTCGGAGCCCGTCAACGACGGCAACGCCAGTCCGTCCGACTCCAGGGCCGCGTCCACCCACTGGGCGAACTGGGCTGTCGTCATCACCTCCACGCGCGCCCGCCGGCGGGTCTTCTCTGCCGCGAGGATGATCGCGGTCTCGTCGTCGTCCCAGGTCACCTCTGCCGCGTCGAGGTCGGGGAAGGTGAGCTCATGCGCCCAGAGCAACAGCATCATCCGGCGCGTGCACAGGTCGGCGAAGCGCTGCGCCTCATCGCGGGCGTCGACCCGAGCGGGATCGTCGGCGTAGCGGCTGACCCCGACCCTGCCCAGGGCACTCGGCGTCTCAATCTCACCCAGGGTGACGACGGTACGCATACGCACCGGCGCCGACTCGCTCACCGCGACCGACTGCCAGACGGGGAGCGCCATGGACGTGTGGAATGACGGCCCGACCGGACTGAGCGTCAGGAACACCGGATACGTCACCGGGAACTCCGTGCCCTCGTACGCGCTCAGTAGCGTCATGGACTCGAACGCCGCGAGCAACCAGGCCCGTGGCGCCTCGGCCGACCCCCCGTCGTGCCGCTCGTCCAGCCCGGGGTTACCGACCGCCCCCATGATCGAGACGAACAGCTCGACCCGAGGCGACAGGATCTGCCGAAGGGCACTCTCGAACTCGACAACCCACCGGGTACGCGCCGACAGCGCACGCTGTTCCCGCTGCTCACGCGCTCGCCGTCGAAGGGAATCGACATCGATCGGCTCCATGACCCCACCTTCCACCCTCCCACGTGCCAGGCCGGTCAACCGCAGATCAGATCGGCCAGCCGCATCGGCAGTAGTTCCTCAGGAGCGGAGCTTGCGCACGAAGCGAACCAGGGCCAGGTCGGCCAGACCGGCCCGCTCCCGACCGGGGAGCGGGCCGGTGGGGTTCCTCAGGAGTCCAGCGGGCCTCCGGCGATGGCGTGTCGACAGAGCAGGCACCCGGCGTCAGGGCAGTGGGTGATGTTCTGCTGGGCGGCGATGGTGGCTGCCGCCACGGCAATGGCCTGCCGGGCCGGAAAGGCACGCCAGCGCGAGGCGCCGACCATGACACTCTGGGCAAGAGGACCAAGGACTGGCTCCAGCTTCGGGAACCCCGCGGAGCAGGAGCCGACCTCGACCATGCGGACCGCGCCGTCGACGTCACGCGCCCATCTCTGGAACATTCGGCGGCCGGACCGCTGTTCGGCCAGGTGCAGGGCGGTCATGCAGTCGTGGCCCACACCGATGAGCAGGATCACGCCGTCTCGGTCGGCCAGCTCGCGAATCGGCCCGTACACGTCATCGGGGCTCTGGACGTCGATGATCTCGGCGGACTCCGGGCCGATCGCGGCGAAGGAGTTGAGCGGATGCCTGCCGCGTACGGCGTCATCGCGCCCGACGAGCACGGCCGGGAGCAGGCCCAGTGCAGGGTTGATCAGTCCGCAGTCGACGCGGTAGGGATCGACCTCCGGCACGGTGTCGCTCACGGGCGGGGCGGTGTGGTCGACGCCGTTGCGCGCCGGACGCATGTCGACGGGGGCAGACACTCCGAACTGGGGTTCCGTGAAGGCGGGCGTCATCACGGTGCAACCGCGGCTGAGCAGTGCGTCGAGTATGGCGTCAGCGCCGCCGTCGATCACCGTCCCGAAGGACCGCAGTGACGTGTGCAGCATGACTGAGCGATTCGTCAGGTGCAGGCAGCTGATGGCGGTGGCGAGGTGTTCGCCGAGGATCATGTGGACCTCCAGAAGGTCAGGCGGGATGAACGGCGTCGACGATCCGCCCGTGCAGAAGCTCGCTCAGCGCCCATCGGGTCGTCTCGGTCTCGGGATGGTCGTCGCCCAGGGCACGGCTGCGGCGCTCCAGGACCTGTCGGTAGATGGACTCTGCCTCTGCCCGGCGGCCCTGACGCGCGATCGTCCAGGCGAGTTCGTGCAGGGTGAGCAGGACGTGGGGATGGTCGGTCTCAAGCACCTGACGCAGGTCGAGGAGTTGGCGGTACATGGCCTCGGCCTCTGCCCATCTGCCCTGCCTGGCGGTGATCCAGACGAGCGCGTGCTGGGTCTGGAGGGTCTGCGGAGCCAGTTCGGGGAGGACGCGTCGCCGGTCGTGCAGGACGTCCTCGAAGACTGGGCGAGCCTCGTCGATGCGACCCTGCTTGGCGATCGCGTACGCCAGCTCGTGACGCGTGGTCAGGGTGTCCGGCGAGTCTGGACCGAGGTAGCGCAGGCAATCGCGAAGCGTGTCCCGATAGCGCTGCTCGGCCTCGGCCCATCTGCCCAGCAAACCGGCGATCCACCCGAACTCGTGCCGGCTATGGAGGGTATCGGGGTGGGAGTCGCCGAGGACACCCTGCCGGATGCCGAGGACATCCTGGTAGATGGCCTCCGCCTGGGCCAGATCCCCTCCGTCGGCGACCGTCCAGGCCAACTGGTGCCGGACGCGCAGCACCGCGGGATGTTCCTCGCCCAGCGCCGCACAGCGTGCGAGGGCGATCCGGCACAGCCTGCCGGCGGCACCGCCCGCGCCGCTGTGGTTGAAGGCCCTGGCCACCCCGGCTGCGGCGTCCGCCAGCAGGGCGAGGTGTACGTGGTCGCCGTGTTCGGCGGCGGTGTCGAGCAGGGCCAGCAGGTGTTGGCCGAGCAGCCGATACTCCGGCCAGCATTCCGGCTGGCCATGGCTGAGCTCCCGCAACGCGTCGACCAGATGCGCGACTGCGGTGTGCCAGACCTCTGGTCCCTCGAGGCGGGCACGGTTGGTGTCGGTGACGACAGGGTGGAGGGTGATCGCGGCGGAGCCGCTCTGGATCAGACCCACACCCCTCAACCCGTCGAGCGCCTCCTGCAGGCCGGTCATGGACAGCATGCGCATCGGGATCGACCTGGGCGCATAGCAGCTGGCCAGCTGTAGGAGCGTCCGAGCCTGGGGTACGCCCTGGTGGGCGAGCCCGTCCAGGGAGATCTCCGCAAGACGGGCCACCATGGTCCCCTCACGGCTGTCGAGGGCCCGATCGTAGGCGGCGAAGGTGGGCGACTGCGCGACCCCGGAGCCCAGGTAGGTCCCGGCCAGGTGCAGGGTGAGCGGCAGACCACCGATACGATGCGCCAGGGCCTGTGCCTCGGTTTCGTCCCCCGCCTGCGGAGCAAGATCGCGTAGGACCTGTGCGGCGTCGGCCATGGCCAGATGTCCTACCGCGAAGAGCGTGGCTCCCACCCACATCCGTGGATCAGTTTCCCGGCTCGTCACCACGACCAGGCCGCGCCGCGACGCCCGCACCCAGCCCAGACCGTCCTGGATCCCCGCAGGCGAATCCGCTGCGGCGAGCGTCCAGGGATCGTCGGCGTTGTCGATGACGAGCAGCCACCTTCTGGACGAGCGTTCCAGCAGACGCCAGAGCCGGTCCGGGCCGTCAGCCGCCCCCCTGGCAATCGACTCCACATCCGTGCTGGAGCCGCCCAGGTCCCGCGCCACCCTGGTCAGACCGACGGAGAACCCAGCCGGATCGGCTGCGGAGACCCACCACACCTGGCGGTCCCAGCCCTTCGCCCGCTCGGCCAGAGCGGCAGCCAGCGTGGACTTTCCCGCGCCGCCCATCCCCACGAGGGCGGCAGGGCCACCGCCCCCGGGCCGGCGCGCCAGTGCCACCAACTCCTCCAGCAGATCCTGGCGGCCCCGGATTTCCCGCTGCGGGCTTCGCACCGTGGCGGAGGCGAAGCTCCCTTCCGCCTCCGCCACGACGTCGACTTCCCGGTCGATCCAGGTTCTCAGGTCGTTCAAGCCGCGCTGAAGGTCAAAGGGCGGGAACGCCTCGGCCCCGGCGGCACGGGCGCGTCGGTACACCTCGGCGAACGTGAGCGGAATCCGCTCCTCGTTGTCGGTCATCACGCAGACTCCTGTTCTTCCTCGTCATCGATGAACGGCACCAGGTGGCCGACGTTGGCTCTCAGCTGCTTCCGTGCCTCTCGCAGATGGCCACGAACCGTGCTGTCCGCCAGTGCGAGGTGGTCGGAGACGCGCTTGACCTCCCACGCCTTGCCCCAGACCAGGTACGCGACCGTCCGTCGAACCGGTGGCATCTGTTCGATCGCCCTCCAGCAGCTGGTCAGGGCGATCACCAGCTCCACGTGCTCGGCCGTCTCGTCGTCGGATGTGGAGCGCAGGTGGGAGACGTCGACGGCCAGGTCGACCACGTTCTGCTTTCTCCAGAGGTCGACTGCCTTGTTCCTGAGCACCTGACGCAACCACCGCCTGCGCTCGTCGGAACCGAGAGGCTCGACCTTCTCCCAGGCGTGGATCGCCTCGTGAAACGTTGTCTGGACCAGATCCAAGGCATCCGACGTCCGGACCCACGAGCGCGAGCGGGCATACCCGTACAGGTCGTCGGCCTCCTGTACGTATAGGCGCTCGATCTGCTCGACCTGGTTCCTGGTCAGCTTTGGCCTGGACTCGAAGGACCCCACATCACGTCCTTGCCTGCTGTTGGCACCGATCCGACTCGACGGTCCACACCAGCCGGACAGTCTGCGCCGCAGCGGCGTCCCAGTACGTGATCCGCCATGCGAGGGCCGCGCGGCTCGTGGTGATCAGGTGGCCTCGTGCCTGCCACTCGGCGAGCAGGCCCATCGCGGTGCAGACGGCCAACACGCCTGCCACCAGCGTGGTCGGCTGCCAGGGCAAGATGCCCGCAGTCAGGGTGGCCAGCGCCGCCCGTGCTCCGTATCTGAGGATTGTCGTCATCACACCTCACTGTCGGGCGGCACCCCCTCCGCGTTTGGTCGCTGCCGTGAGAAGCTCGGCCCCAACGACGCTGTCGCCCCACCGAACCTGGTGCAGGAGCCGGGCCGGACCAGCTGTTCTGCGGCGTTCGCGGGCGCTCACGTGATTCCTCTGAAGTTGGCTCACGTGTTCTGACCAGGCCGAGGGCTGCGAGTTCGGCCGGCTGGCCTGGGTAAGTGTGTACCGTGTGGTGGCGCGAGTGCGGATACGGCGCCGGTGGCCGGTTCTGCGTCGCCTCAACTGCTTCGACCCCGTGGCCAACGGCTCCCGAGCATGCGACACATCAGTCAGCAGCGAGCCCGGGCTTTGTCACAGACGCGAGTGAACTGACGCCGCTGTTGGCTGCGGGCCCCTGGCCCGGCGGTCGCCGCGCCGGCGGTGGAGGTGTTCCCGCAGCCGCCGGCGCAGGTCGCCGACCGGTCCGGTGGCGCCGAGCCGGCGCAGGAACTCCGGCACGCTCCAGGTGACGAGGGCACCCTGCCGGGACAAATACAGGCCGACCCGGTCGATGCCGTACCGGTCGTCGTAGTCGAGCAGCAGGTAGCTGGCGAGCTGGTAGATCTCGTCGCGGCCCAGTCGGCGGGGTTGGATGGCCGCCTTGCAGTCCAGCAGCAGGCCGTCGAGGATGAAGTCGGCGTCCGCTCCGCCGATGTCCTGGCTGCCGAGGAACGTCGGACCGCAGACCCGGGCGGTGGCAGGCAGTTCGAGGAGCGGTCCGAACGACTCCTCGGCGATCGCCAACTGCCGGTTGACGTCCTCGATGGCGTAGTCGGGGACCGCCGTCAGGAGATCGTCGAGAGTGGTGGACGGGGTGGCACCGGTCAGCATGCTGTACCGCCGGATCTCACCGGTCCGGTAGATGTCCTCGTAGTAGGCGGCCAGGAAGCACAGGCGGTCCAGGATCTCACCGTCGAGGTCGTCGTCGCCGTGCAGGTACCTGTCCACCATGGAGACCATGTCGCGTCCCGCCCGGTGCAGGGCGTCCCGTACGGGTGGCGCGGGTGCGCCCCGGAGGGGCAGGCCGCTGCCGACGGCGTCGACGCCGATGTCGACCGGCACGCCGAACGGACTACCCAGGCAGAGCCTGAACCGGAAGTCGATGGCGTGGCCGAGCGCCGACCAGTCGGGGTACTTCACGTCGAGTGGCTGCACCGGGCGGGGCAGGTCGTAGATCCGCCGGAGGTAGTCCTGTACGACACCCGCGCTGTTCGGTAGGTGCTGGGCCAGGAACTGCGACATCGGGGAGTTCGGGTACCTCAGCTGGCGGGTCAGGCTCAGCTCGATCATCGGCCGCCCGGCCACCGTGCCGTCGCCGGCCGCCTCGGTGGCCTTCTCGTAGTCGTCGATCCAGGTGATCCCCGCCGGGTCGAGGTGGTGCCGGGCCCGGGTGACCGCCACGTAGATCAGGCGGGCCTCACCGGCCCGTAGCGGGCGCGGCATCCCGTCGTCGTCGACCGACGGTGCCGCGAAGCCGTCGCCGATCCGTACCCGCGACCACTCCCGGCCCTTGGCCTTGTGCGCGGTGGACACGGTGACCTTCGCGGTGCGCTCGTCGGTGAGACGGTCGACCGCGTCGATGATCACGTCCGGCCCGTACGTGTCGACCAGCGTCACGATCGCCTTGAGGTCCTGGCCGGCGGTGTCGTTCTCGGCGTACTCCTGCACGTCGGCCCAGGAGGTGAACAGGAACAGCTCCGGATGGGTGGTACGCCGACCGGACTTCAGCGCCTGGGCGGCCTGCGCGATGTTCCGCAGCGCGCCACCACCGCCCGTGAGCGCGACCGGTACGCCCCGCTTCAGGAAGCCGAGGACCTCCTGCATCGCGTCGGCGTTCCCCCGGCACAGCACGGCATCGATCTCCGCCGCCGAGCCGACGCGGGAGTCGGTGGCGCTGTTCCCGGTCAGTTGCAGGTCCGACTCGGCGTGCCGGAGCCACCGGTTGGCCGTCCGGGCGATGCGTGGGCCGAAACGGAACGACTTCGTCAGGTACAGGTGATCCGCCGGGAAGCCGGTCATCACGTCCCGGGCGTTGCGCCAGGCGTAGATCTGCTGGGCCGGGTCGCCGACGCACACCCGCTGCGCGTTCTGGGCGAGGAAGACCTCCTCCAGCACCGGATTGGTGTCCTGCGCCTCGTCGAGCAGAACGAAGTCCGCCGCCAGCGTGGGCTCGGTCAACGCCCACATCTTCAGGTAGTGGTCGTGTTCGAAGCGCAGTCTGCCGGTCGGTGAGCAGATGTCGTCCCAGGCCCGGCCCGCGTACGGCAGGAGCATGCGGGCGACGTGGTCCTGGGCCGTCGGGTCCAGCCCGTTGACCCGTTCCAGATGCCGGGCCGTCAGCTGGCGGTCCGTGCTGTAGCAGAACCGACGGATCATGCCCATCACCAGGCGTGCCTGGTGTGCGCAGGTGATCGGACGGGAGCTGACCCACAGATTCTGGTGGATGCCCAGCAGCCGCGCGGTCTCCTTCGAGGGTATCCGGGCCGACCGGCTCAGGCGTTCCTGGTAGTTCCGCCCGACGGCGCGGTGCGCCAGCGAGTGCGCGGTACGGCAGTCGACATTCGCCCCGAAGCGCTGCCTGGCCTCGTCGGCGATCGCCTTGTTGAACGCCACGTAGAGGCCGCGCTTCCTGGTGACCCCGGCCATCAGGACCAGCGTGGAGGTCTTACCGGTGCCGGCCCCGGCCACCAGGGCCAGTTCCCTGCCCGCGAGGAACGTGTCCCGGGCGGCGAGCTGCTCCTCGGTCGGCTTGACGTCCATACGCCCCTTCCAGGACCGATTCCCATGCGCACCCCGTCGTTGTCCGGTGGACCGCCGGACGGATCCGCCCAAGCCCGAAAGCTGCTCGCGGAACCAGTGGAGCCTACTTCGAAAGCGAGCGCGATGTGATCACTCCGCTACCGCCACCCCGCGCGATCCACAGCGTCACCAGGCACTCGGAGAGCCAAGATTTCGACGGCGAAGTCGAGAACCCGTGCCGGCTCCACCCCCGTGGGAAAGGTGACCAGAATGGGGGCAGATCGTCGAGTGGAACGACGAACTCGCCCGCCTGACCGGCAACCCGGTCGTCCGACTCGACCGGGCAGTGGCCGTCGGCGGGGCCGACCGTGTGCCGATGGTCAGCAGCCTATGGTCGCACCGGATCCTGATGCGGTAGCGCGGCCGCCAGGACCTTGAAGTAGCGCAACGTCGACCATGCCTGCCGGTCGCCGATGACATAGAGCCGGCGCTTGGCCCGGCTCACCGCGACGTTGAGAAGGTTGGGCCTGCTCGACGCCCAGCGGCGGGCACCCACCCGGTCCGGCGCACCGCCCAAGACCAGCACGACGATGTCGGCCTGTTTGCCCTGTGCGGTGTGCACGGTGCCGGCGACCAGGCCGGGATACCGCCGGGCCCGCTGACTGACCTCGCGGGCGACGTCCCGGAACGGGCCGATCACCATGACCTCGGACATGTCGAAGTCCAGTTCGGCGAGCGCGCCGAGGATCCGGTCGAGCTGCCGGCCCTGGTCGGGGATCCAGTGGCCCTGCGCGCCGGTGCCCGCGACGTCGATCCACTTCGACTGGGGCAGGGTCGGGTAGACGAGGTGGAAGCGTTCACCTGCCCCGGTGCCGGTGCCATCGATCATCAGGCCGCCGTAGGCGACCCGGTTGACGACGTCGAACATCGGTTGGTCGCAGCGCCGGTGCACGGTCAGCGGTACACCCACCCACGTCGGGTCGCTGTCTCCGTCGCCGGTCAGCCAGGTGCCCAGCGGCGTGAGTCGGTCGGCGAGGCGCTGGACCGAGGTACGGCTGGTCAGCCACTGCTCGTCCACCGCCAGTTCGGTCCGGATCGCCTGTTCGGTGCGGAACGGCAGGGTGGTGATCGGCTCCAGTTGCAGCGGGTCGCCGACGACCACTGCACGCCTGGTTCGCCAGAGCGCCCCGACGGCGTTCTGCGGCGTCGCCTGACCAGCCTCGTCGATGAGCAGCCAACCGAGCGCCTCCTTGCCGAGGTGACCGAACACCCGGTCGTACGAGGCGAACGTCGTGGAAACCACCGGTACCACGAAGAAGAGGCTCTGCCAGGCTGCCAACGCCGCATCGGCGGGCAGCTCGGCGGGCGCGTCGCCGCCGACGAGATCCATCGCAGCCTGCAGGTTGCGCCGTAGCCGGGTGGCGTTGTGTCGCAGAAGCGCCTTGTGCAGCGCCAGGGCCGCCAGGAACAGCTCGCTGCGCGCCTCGTTCCACTCCCTGTCGGTCCAGAGCGCCGCCAACTCCCGGCGCTCGCGGTCCTCGTGCCATTCGGGGTCGGGAAAGTGGCGACCGAGTGCGCTGGCCGCCCGCCTCAGCCGAGCATCCAGGGCGGAGAGATCGGCCTCGGCCGCCCGTACCGCGTTCTCGGCCGCACGGTGGGCCTGGTTGGCCGTGGAGATCTCATGTTCCGCCAGCGCCACCGTCCGCCGGGCCGCCGTCAGCGGTGCATGGTCGACCTGCGGCGTGGGTATGCCCGCAGCCAGCATGCGCCGAATCTCGTCCGCCTGCCTCCGGGCGGCGTCCACCGCCCGCTGTACGACGTCGATCTCCACCTGCACGGCGCCCCGCTCCGCGCGGGCTGCGTCCAGTGCGCCCTGGGCCGCACGGACCTCGGCCAGGAGCCTGCCGTCGTCGTGGGCCCAGCGCCGTTCCGCCTCGCCGAGGGTGCGCAACCACTCCCACAGGCCGGGCTGCGACCGCTGATGGGCTGCGTGCGCAGTCAACCGCCGACTCAGCTCCGCTTCCCACGACCACAGGGTCCGCTCGGCGGTGGCCTTGCGGCCGGTGACCAGGTGCTCGACCCGGCGTTCGGCCGTCACGAGGGTATGGTCGGCAGCCGCCGCGCGACGGCGGGCATCCCGTTCGGCCGCGGCCTGAAGAGCCAGCGCGATCCGGTCGGCCTCGGCCGCCCGCTCGCGCTCGGTGTCCAACGCCGCCCTGTGTCGAAGCCGTGCCGACTCGACCGCGTCCTCCGCCGCCTTCAGAGCGTGGCGCAGGTCGGCAAGGCCACTGTCGGGGTGCGCCCCGCGCTCGACGTCGCGGTACACCCCGGCGCGCTTCGTGCGAATGGCCTCGACCCGTGCCGCGGTGGCGCGGAACCGTGACACCGCCGTCGACCACGGGACGTCCGGGCTGGTCTGCTCGTATCCCTTGAGCACCGCCAGCAGGCCCGACCAGGTGTGGCCTTCGCTGGGCTTCTCCGTGGGCTCGTCGGGGGTGTGGTACCAGAACGTGTTGACGAATCGGCTCCGGTTGGCTTTGTTTCCCAGCCGCGCCGCGACCAGAGCCCAGGCTTCTTCGACGACCTGCGGCTGCTCGTCGTCCGGCTGCCCGGCCAGCAGTGCCGTGGCGATGTCGGGGAAGTAGTCCACCGCCGCCGCCCGTTCCCGCCACGACTCGTCGATCGCATCGGCGGCGGGGATCTCGTCGGTGACGTTCTGCACGGCACCGTTGTTGGTCGAGGCGACAACCATTTCGAAGCCCGTGAGGTCGGGCTGCCACACGTCGATGACCCGTGTGCGTTGCCCGGTGCTCCAGCGCAGCTGCCGACCAGTGAACGCCTTGCCCGGGTCGGTCAGCGCGGCCAGTCGCCGCGCCCGCTCGACGACGAGCGCCGCGACGAGGTCACGCAGCATCGTGGTCTTGCCGGTGCCCGGCGGGCCGTTGACGCCGAGAATCCCGGCGGTGGTCATGCCCAGCGCGGTGCTGACTGCCAGTTGCTGGTTGAGCGCGAGCGCGTGCTCGGGATGGCTGGGCCACCGTCCTGCCGGCACCGCCTGCGGTGCCGTCGCCGCCAACACGGCGTCGATCCGGTCGCGAACGTCCACCCGGCCAGCGGTGGCGAGGTCGGCCTCGGGGCGCAGATAGTCGCGCAGCGCGCCGCCGATGGCGCCCTTGGCAACCCTCTCCGCGACCCGGTCCAGGTCGTTCATGATGAAGCTGTTGAGAAACTCATGGCCGGCGGTGCCCTCCGCATTGCGGCGGGCCACGATCTGGCTCCTGACCCGGATGTCGGCACAGGACAGTGCCACACCGACCCCGGCCGCACGAACGGCCAGCGCCAGACACTCGGAGAGTAGATTGTGGTCCACCACCCGCGGGACCACCTGCGGCGCGCAGTCCTCTGAGCCGCCGATCTCCATTGTCACCAGTTCCCGGATCACCTCGTCCATGTCATCACCGGCGGTGTGGAAGCGGGACAGCCAGTCGGGTCTGGCGCGCCTGTCCCGCAGCAGTTGGCCGGTGGCCCAGGCGCAGCTGGAGAGGACTACCGAATCGAGCAGCACATGGCCCTTCTCGTCGACCACGAAAGCGCCGACAGCGCTCTCTCCCGCTGGCCGTTCGTCATAGCTGTCCGGGTCCGGCTCGAACACCCGGGACAGCACCTCGAACAGCGCGTCGAGACGGTAGATGCCCAGGTATACGACGTGCCGCCAGGCCTGATTCGGGCGCAGCTTCCGTCGCGAAAGCTCATGACCCGCCTCCCACGGCAACGGTTGTCCCGGATGGACCGCGAAGACCTGCCGGTCCCGACTGATCCTCTCGACGCTTTGTGGACTGAACATCTCCACGGTCCGCCAGAACCTGACAACCTCTGCCTGTGCGGCCTGCGCGCTCCGTCCCAACACCACTCCGATCGTCGATCAGATCGTGCCCGAGCGGAGGATCCTATCGTTCGCAGACCACCGGCCGGCACCCTCACCGAAACGATCAGAATCGCCGACAATAGCCAATCTTGTGGCGCTACTCGAAGCGGTGGACGTTGTCGCGGCGGTTCGATTCGAGGCTGCCCCGGCTGGTGATCGACACCGTCATCCACCTGATCGTGGACAAGCCCAGGGCCGGCCCGGACGGCAGCACGGCGTCCGCCACGCCTCCGTCCTGGGCCGCCCCGGCCAGTCGCTCAGTGTCGGTGCTGCGGCAGGACGAGCAGCGTCACGGAGTTCGCCGGGTACGTCGCGCTGACGCCGCCACGGGTCACCGGGAGATCCTCACCCCGGACGATCGAGGTAAGATCGGCCGGACCATAGGTGAACCGCTGCGCCTTGTCCCTGCCGTGGAATCCGGCGAGTGCCATCCGTGACGTCAGATCTTGGCCCGTCTTGTTGACCACCATGACGGTGAGCGCCTTGTCGGACGAGCGTTGTGCGGCGTAGACCGCGAGCTTCCCCTGGTCGCTGCTGACCGCCGACACGCTCACGTCCCCGAACCTGCTCCTGGCTCCGTCGTAGTTCCGGTACATCCGGAACGCGTACGCACCGGGGTCGGTCGGTCGCGGTTCGCCCCAGATGGTGGCCAGGTCCAGACCCTCGCGCCCGAAGATGCCGAGCACGTCAGCCTGCGCGAGCGCGCCGTTGATGTCGTCCAGCGCGCCCCAGTTGTATTCGGTGATGGCGACCTTCGTACCGGGGTAGTACTGCGCGACCCACGCCTTCATCTGGCGGATGAACTGCAACGGCGGCGCATTCACCCCGCCGGGACCGATCCACGACTCGTCCACGTACGTCGGATCCCACAACGACCGGGTGGACCGCAGTCGCAGCGCGTTGGCATCCGGGTCCTTACCCCCGCTGATCTGCGGGTAGTAGTGCTGGTCGAAGTAGTCGAGAAAGCGCTTCCCGCCATGGGCGTCGCTGAAGTCCTTCATGTTCTTCAGGTACCACTGGGACAGGTTGAGCCCGCCGTGCGCCGCCGCGTCCGCACCTGGCGCGCAGCCGTCCACGCCGGAGGCCACCCATTCGCAGTAGCCCCAGCCGGACGGGCCGAGGACCGCCGCACGGGGGTCGGCGGCCTTGATGGCCGCGGCGGTCGCCGTACCCTTGCCGCCCAGTTCGTCGTAGCTCACCGGCTCGGGATGCACGTCGCGGTGGGTGGAGTTCCACAGGACCGGCTCATTGTCGAGTTCGTAGATCGACACCCCGCCGCGTGCCGCCGGACCGAACTGCTTGACGAGATGGGACACCATCTCGCCCGCGAACGACGCGCCGGCCGGGATCGAGGTGTCCGTGGGGACCGCTCCGGTCAGGTTCGCGTCGGCGTGCCGGCCGTTGCCACAGTTGGGATCCCACTGGTCGAACGAGTCCTGCTCCGGAAAACGGGTGGCCGGGAAGCCGCAGGCGAACGGGTGCGACGAGGGCGAATCCTTCGCCACCCAGCCGATCAACGGCACGGCGACCACCTGTTTGGTCCCCTGGTCCCGGTTTCGCTGGACGAACGCCTCGACCGTGTTGTCGGGGCCGGCCACGATGTTCTCGAAGTACCAGTCGCTGCCCGTGTTGTAGGTGTGGTTCTTGAAGTTGTAGCGGCTGCTCGCGTTACCGCCCCAGCGGGCCACCGGCGTGCCGAGTTCAGCGACGAGCGCGGGGTCGCCACCGTTCATGCCGTAGATGTCGGGGCTGATCGCGTGCCGGGCGGCGGACGCGTCCACGGCCAGGGTGAGCCCGGCGGCGGCCGCCGGACCAGCGACCGCCGGTGCGGTCAACAGCCCCACCACGAGAGATCCGGCCACACCGATCGCCGTGGTCGGACGTGGCTTTCGCCGTCGTTGCACACCCATCAGAGACTCCCGCCGCCGATCAGCCCAGGACGGACCAAACTCGTATATATATTACTGATCGTCAATGTAATGTCAATTGCCAAGAATGCAATCGTGATCGTCGTGGTGGCACCGTTCAATTGCGCGGCGTTGAACTGACCGGCCTGCGGAGGCGTGAGGTGCCTGCGCAGGGTCCGACCAGGGACACGCCGAGACAGCAGCACAGCGAGCGGCCGCGGTAGCCGTCCCCGTCAGCACCACCCGAGGACGCTGAAGTCCGCGAGCACAGCGACCATCTGATCGGGGGCGATCCTGCGCCGGTGCCCGGTCAGCCCACGCCGAGAAGATCGCCGCCCCCTGTCCGGCATCAGGGTGAGTTGAGGTCAGCGGGTCAGACCGCGGTGGGCCACTCGTCCTGTCGCCAGTTCTTCTCCGGCGCCGCGAGGTGTGCCGCGCCTGAGCCGGCCAGGTAGGCGGCGACCGAGGTGGGTAGCACGTCCGGGTAGTCCGTGTTGCGGACGTCCCGCAGCGAGGCCGATCCGTCGAACATGGCGATCTGGTATTGCAGGGCAAGGTACTCGAACATGCTGGACGCCGTGAACTGGCGGCGGGCGATCTCCGCGCGTAGGTCCCGCAGGGTGCCCTTGCGCACCAGGTTCCACCGGCGTCCGGAGGCCGCTTCGACCTCGTTGCGAAGTTCCAGCATGGAGAGCTGCTGACCGACCACGTGCACCTCGCGGCCGGCGGTCCCGGGGTCGAGCGCGATCGCGGCCGTGTACGCGGCGGTGTCCGGGATCGTGGTGATGTCGATCGGACGGGTGCCGTCGCCCCACACCGAGAAGGTGCCTGCCACCGGGTCGAGGATCTCGTGGACGTCGGCGAGGAAGTACTCCGGGAACGCGCCGATCGACACCGACGTACGCGCGACCGTCGATGAGGCGAACTCGTCGGCGAACGTGCGGCGCAGGTCGGACAGCACGTTGACGCCGTACCCGTAACCGTAGAGGTTGATCGAGAAGTCCGACGGGATCATCCGGTGCACACCTGCGCGCTCCGCGGCCCGCAGCAGTTCCCGTTGCCCGTCGATGATGATCTCCGGGCCGCCCTGTACCGCGGAGACCACGACCTCCACGCCGTCGACGAGCGGCTGGAGCGCGGCGGCGCCGTCGGTCAGGTCGCCGACGTACGGCGTCAGGCGGGGATGGGTCGGCAGTTTGTGCTTCGACGACCCGCGGACCAGGGCCCGGACGTCGGCGCCTCGTTCCAGCAGGTTCTTCACGATCAGGCTCCCGAGGCTTCCGGTCGCACCTGCTACCAGGACTGTCGTCATTACTGCTCCTCAGGTTTCTCAGCTGCCCGCAGGCAGGCGCGTACGGCGCGGGATGCTGCCGAACTTTCCGGAGTGGAAGTCGCGGTAGGCCTGTTCGATCTCGGCCCGGGTGTTCATGACGAACGGGCCGCTGGCCACGACGGACTCACCGATCGGCCGGCCCGCGAACAGCAACACGGTGGTCCGCTCGTCCCCGTCGCCGGTGGCCAGCGTCAGTGTGGTCGGGTCTCCCTGACCGGACACCGGATCGGACCAGGCGGTCTGTCCGGCGCCCACGGTGCGGCCTCCGACGGTCAGCCGCCCCGCGATCACGTACGCGAAGGCGCGCTCGGCGCCGTCGATGACCTGCCGGTACTCGGTTCGCGGGTCGAGGGTGATCACCGCGCCGAGGATGGGCCACCGGTTGACCGCCGGACCACGTGCGGCCCCGGTTCCGCCCGAGATCACCTGGACGAGCACGCCCGGCTCGGTGTGCACGGCCTGCCGGCCGGCCCGTAGGTCCTGGTACCCGGTGGGGACGAACTTCAGGTGCGACGGCAGGTTGAGCCAGAGTTGGATCACGCGAGCGTGTTCGGCGCGGGCGGCGACCTCGCGGTGGATGACGCCCCGGCCCGCGGTCATCCACTGCACGTCGCCCGGCCCGAGCACTCCGGCGTTGCCCAGGGAGTCGCCGTGTTCGAGGGCACCGTCCAGGACCAGGGTCACGGTCTCCAGTCCGCGGTGCGGATGCCAGTCGAACCCCGGCTGGTTGACCAGTTCCTCTCCCATCAGCAGGAACGGGTCGGTCCAGGCGTCGTTGCCGGGGGCGATGGCCAGGGTGCTGCGCGCTGACATGGGCGTCGGGCCCAGGTCCACCTGGTCGACGACCCGATTCACCCGCCGGGCCACCGGTGCGGAAAGTGCGGTCATGATGCCTTGCCTCTCGTCGGTCGGAGGAAGCGTCCCGCTTGGCGGCGGTGTTGGCAAAGAGCACCAAAGTTGCTTACTTTGAAGAAGTGACTTCGCTATCCAGTACGACCGTCGACGAGGACAGCTGCCACCGCATCCTGCGCGCCATCGCCATCATCGGCGTCCGTTGGACCGGGCCGATCCTGCTCGCCGGGGCCCGCGGGGCACGCCGATTCAAGGAGTACCGGGCTCTCGTCCCGGGCATCTCCGATCCGCAACTGACTCTGCGGCTCAAACAGCTCCAGGAACGCGGGCTCATCACGCGCACCGTCGTTCCCAGCACCCCGGTCCAGATCACGTACGCCCTCACCGCCGACGCCAGAGAGCTGATCGCCGCCCTCCAACCCCTGTCGGACTGGAGCGAACGGAATCTCCCGAGCAGCGACGGGTGAGGTTCTACCCTCGAACTACTACTCGACGACCGCATCCCCGAGGCAGCAGTCGTTGCCCACGAACCCCCGGCACCAGCCTGAAACCAGCAATCGAAGATCCCCGCTGCCGGAGCGCCAGGTGCACCGACGTGTGCCCCGGTCCACGCGGGCGCGCAACGGTCCAACAGCTCCCGAGCACCCACCGAGACACCGAACCACCAACAGAGACACCAAAAGGCTCCGACCCAGGGTGAAACCCCAGGTCAGAGCCTTTTTGGTGGTGCGCCGCCAGGGACTCGAACCCCGAACCCGCGGATTAAGAGGTTGATCTTGATCGAGTCGTCTGGTCCAACGGGGTCGCGTGAGTCCATCTGTTCACGGTCGGGCCCCAGCTTCACGGGACGGCGTCCGACCCAGTCCATCGCGCGCTGGCCCCGTCCCATCGCGCCCGAGCACCCACGGAGACACCGCATGGATCATGACAACCAGCTGTCCACGGATCACGGTAGTCCCTGGCCATGCTCGCGCAGAATCACTCACACGGACTGGGCCCACTCTCACTCACCGATCCGGGGGGTCACGCGTACCTGAACGTCCTACAACGACGGTCGGTCGAGCCATGTCTCGACGCAAGGGCGGCACCTAGAGTGTTGCGGTGCTGACCCTCGGCGTCGACCTCGCAGCGGCGGACAAACGTACGGCGATGGCAACCATCGAATGGCTGTCGGACCGCGCAGTGGTGCAAGAGGTGGCCCTCGACGTCGGTGACGCCCAGATTGTCAAGGCCAGCCAGGACGCGGACAAGGTCGGGCTGGACTGCCCACTCGGCTGGCCGGAACCCTTCGTCGCGCTCGTCACAGCCCACCGGTCCGGCCACGTCACCGTCGCCGACGGCGATGCCGCACGGTGGCGGCGTCGTCTGGCCTACCGGTTGACCGACGAGGTGGTACGCGAGACGACCGGCCTCATTCCGCTCAGCGTCGCCGCGGACCGCATCGCTCATGCCGCCTTCCGGGGTGCCGGGCTGTTGGCGATGCTGGCCGCCGCCGGCCAGGACGTCGACCGTTGCGGCGACGGCAGAATCGTCGAGGTGTACCCGGCCGCGGCCCTGCGCCGCTGGGGGCTGACGTACCGCGGTTACAAGGGACGGGGTCAGAAGACGCAGCATGCCGACCTCGTGACCGCGCTCTGCGCGGCCGCACCCTGGCTCGAGCTGGGCGCTTCCGAGCCGCTGTGTCGCCGCAGCCACGACGCCTTCGACGCGGTCGTCGCGGCCCTCAACGCGCGGGCCGCCGCGATAGGCAGGACGATCCGGCCCGACGACGAACAGCGGCAGGTCGCAGGGGCCGAGGGCTGGATCGCCCTGCCCACGGGGCCGCTCAACGACCTTGCAGACGGCACCGGAACCGGCGGGAGGCGCTCATGACCTCGGGGCTGAGTTGGCTGGACACGTCTCGCGAGGATCAGCAACGCATGCGCGAGTTGCTCAAGCTCTTCAGCGACACGGAGAGCCGGGACGAGCTGGGCGTCGGTCAGGTCCGCGACGCGTTCAGCGACCTGCTGTTTCCCGGCACGTCGGTCCTGCAGAACCGGGCACGGTACCTGTTGGTCGTGCCCTGGTGTTACCAGGAGACGCAGAAGCGTGGGCCACGTGGTGACCGCCTCGCCGCGCGGGTCGACCGCAACGAGCGCAAGGTGATCGCCTCGCTGCTGCGCGGAGAAGACACGGAGGGCATGATCGGCAGGCGCGCCGGGGTCGGGGTCCGCACCCTGCCCTCGAACATCTACGCCGTTACTGCGCAAGCGGATCATCGACAGATCGGCTCCGCCTCGGCCAGCGCCACCGGGTCTGTCCCACGCGCATCACCATCCGCCCCAGGATGAAGGGCGGGATCGAGCAGGTGCGCCAGCACAGTGCCAGGCATTGCGTTCCCTGGCTCGGAACGCGCAGCGCTTCAGCCGCCTGCCCACAAGAGCGGACCAGGAAACCGACAATCGGCCGCTCGGCCCATAGGACTGCACCATGGGATCGACAACAATGAAGTCCGTCTTGGGGAGGTCATAGATGGTGGGGCTGTTCGACGGGTTCGAAGGCTATCGCGTGGTAAGCGAGGCCGAGTCGCGCCAGGCGTTGACCACCGCGCTAGTCGCGGTAGACGCAAACGTACTTCTCAACCTCTACCGCTACAACGCTCGCACGACGGCGGACCTGTTGACGATCTTCGAGAAGCTCGGTGACCGTCTCGTCGTGCCGTACCAGGCAATGCGCGAGTTCCACCGCAATCGTCTCCGGGCCATCGGCAATCCTGAACAGGCAACGGGCGAAGCGCGCGCCGCCTTGGAGAAGAGCCGGGCAACGGCAGCGCGGGCTCTCGAGACCTGGTCGAAGCACCTGGCCATCGACGACGCCGAACTGCAACGTTTGCATCTTGACATCGACGGCGTGTTCCAACGCCTGCGAGACGCGATCGACCGAGCCACGCCCGACCGCGTTCACCCCTCCACACCGGCCGACGCGGACCCGGTACTGAGCAGACTCTCCGAGCTCTTGTCCGGCAGGGTCCTCCCACGCCCCGAGGAAAAGGTCTGGGACGCGCTGATCGCCGAGGGCAATCAGCGCGTCGACGAACTCATTCCTCCAGGCTATCTAGACGCAGAAAAGGGCGACCAGTATCCGGAGGGCGCTGCCGGCGACTTCCTCGTCTACCGACAGGCATGCCACGAGGCGAAAGCGCGGGACATGGACCTCATCATCGTCACGAACGACGAGAAGGAGGACTGGTGGTGGCGCCGTGGACCAGACATGATCGGCCCGCGACAGGAGATGACGAAAGAGTTCTTCGACAGCACGGGGCACCGCCTGTTCCTGATGCGGGCCAGTGACCTGCTGAACCGATCCCAGGCTCTCGATGTCGAGGTCAATCCCGAGTCCGCCAGAGACGCCGACGTCAACCGTGCAGACATTCATGAGCTTGGCAAGTGGACGGCTGAAGCGGTGGACATGCTGCTTCAGAAGCTACGCGGCGAAGGACGAAGCGACCTGGCCGACGTGATCACTGCCGCCGCGTCCGCAGGCGGCACCATCAGTCGCGAAGACATCTATACCCTCTGCGGCTACCGCGAGGATCGCATGCTGCGCGGAATCACCCGCCCAACCACCCGGATCACCGGCGACCTGCAGGCCGCGAGGATCCTGCCGCCCTCCGTCACACCGATGATGAAGCCGGTTTACATCGACGCAGGTGCCTTGAGTGCCATCCGAATCCCGTCGGAGGTCGTGGACATCCTCGATCCGAACTCAACACCGCCCAGCCCAGGGCTGGATACAGAAGCGGCCGGCAAGTACCAACCCCTCGCTGACTATCTGGCGGCGCTGGATACCGAGTCGACATCGATGACCTTCGGTGAGATTGAAGACATCCTCGGCGACACGCTCGCACCCTCTGCCCGCAAGCACCTCCCCTACTGGTACTCCCCGCAAAACTCACTGGGCAAAGCGGTGGTATCGGCGGGATTCAAGGCTCGCGGTGTACGGATCGAGACTGAAACGGTCGAGTTCGTCCGGCGCTCCTAGGCCAATCGACCTGAGACGGCCGACCGCCGCGACGGAACGCCTGCGACGGCCTTGCAAGTCCGAACGACGCGGGCGGCGATAGTTGCTGTCGCCGCCCGTGACTCCGCGAAGTTCAGCCGGCGTTCACAAGGGCTAGCGGCCCCTACGAATCTGTCAACACCGGCCACCTTTGGTAGACCGGGCATTCCCACTGCTACTCCGCGCATTCGTGGACTGGCCGGATGGGGCAGGCACGCGACATGACGCCCGAAGCCGGGGTGCGACACTGGTCGATTGTGGCTGGCTCGAACGACTTTCGTCGCACCAGGTGCACCGGTCTTCCGCAGGCCGGTCGGGCACCATACGACCTGCCGGTTCACCTTCGCCAGCGCTACGTTGAACAGTTCATGCGACGGCTGTGGACAGCGGAACGGAACTAGGCACGGTGGCCGAGAAGGGCCGAGATTTGGCACCCCGTCGTGCTGGTCGGATCGACGCTTCGACGGCTTCTACATGCTGGACGATCGCTTCGCCCACTGCTTGAGCCAGCTTCGGCGGCACCGCATTGCCGATGAGCCGCCCAAGAGGAGCGAACTGCACCGGCTTTCCGGGAGCGACGAACTCGTAGTCACGCGGGAAACTCTGAAGGATCGCGGCTTCGCGCAGCGAGACGGCCCGGTCCTGTTCAGGATGGCCGAAGCGACCGGCTCCGAAGTTGTAGGACAGTGTCGTGATGGTGGGTGACGGCTCGTTCCACACCATGCGGGCATAGACGTTGCGGAAGGTGGATCCTGACGACCTACGATGACAGGGTGCGCGGAGCTCTTCCTGCCAGTCTTCCCAGGTGCCGCCTGGTTTCGAACTCTGGATTCTCTCCAGGTTGATCGGAGTCAGGCTGCGGCTCTTGTGGAGACGATCGGCAGGGTCGGTCTCACCATGTCGAAGGGGTGGAAGCTCACCGATGGCTTGTTCGACGGTAGGGTAGTCGGCTACCGCGACTCCACCCTTGGGTACGCGGATCTCGCCGAGGAGAGAGGCGACGAGAACCATGCGCCGTCGCTGCTGGGGGACTCCGTAGGCCGGGCAGTAGCAAGACTCGTACCGCACCCGGTAGCCGAGTTCCTCGAGCTTGGCAACGAATGTCTGGAAGATCGGAGTGCTGCCGATGCGGGGAACGTTCTCCATGGTGACGATCTCGGGCATGGCACCCTCGACCAGACGACTGACTTCGTCGATCAATGGCCACTGTGCTTCCTGCGACGTGTCGGTGCCGCGGCGGTACGAGGAGAACGGCTGGCAGGGTGCACATCCAGCCAGAACACGGATCGCCCCTTTCGGCCACATCGCGCTGAGTTCATCGGCGTCCAGGTCGCGTACGTCCTTTTTGCGGAAGGGGGCGCGGACATTGACCTGATAGGGATACTCGCAGGCCGGATCGATGTCGAAACCTGCAGCGATACCGACACCAGCCGTTTTGAGCCCGTACGACAAGCCCCCCACGCCGCAGAACAGGTCGACTGCAGAGATCTTGACGGTACGCGGGGCCATGCCAGCGACTGTAGTGGGTCGACGGGCACCGGCACCGACCGGCTTCGAGGGTCGTACCTTCGGCCCCGGTTCGGCGGCGGATGGTCGGATCACGGACAGCTACACGACAGGGATGCCTCCAGAATCCTGGTCGACTGATAGGAATGCTCGCATCTGATCCCGACCGATGCCAGGCGCCACCGTCACGATCGGAGGGTCGAGCCCCTACCGCAGCTAAAACGCATGTTCGATTCGCCTGCTTTGTCACACTCCGGCTCTACGCTCGGATCCTCGTAGAGGGGGAGGGATTCATGGCTACGGCCACACGGTCTTCCACCAGCTTTCCGCCAGCCCTGGTCGACGAGCTGCGAGAGATCGTCGATCGCCACGACAGGAACCGGGTGCAGTCCATGGTGACGGCCTTCGTCGCTCGCCATCGCCTGACCCACGGAGATGTCGACGACCTGCTGGCGCTGTTGACCAGGCAGCGAACGTCGGGTTACCAGGCGGTTTCGTCGAGCGGTTCCGTGGTCCAGCCCTCCACGTCGCCCGACCCCGCACCTGCGGACCTGGCCGGAAGCCACGTGGCTGGAGGTGAACCGCACGAGTTCTCGACTGCAAGCGGGGCAGCCCCGGGGCAGTCACCGGACGAGGCGACGACTGACGACGGCCCGGACTGGCTGTTCGGTGATGCTCCCGAGCAGCCTGCCTCGTCGGCATCCGACGGTGCGGTGGGGGCAGCGTTCGAGGATCTACTCGGTGACTGGTTTCGCACCGGGGGGAAGCTGACGCGCGCCGAGGTCGCCTTGATCGCGACACGACGGGCACTGTCCGCAGGACAACACGGCGAACTGCTGCGTCTGCTGGAGGAGGCCGGCGTCGAGTTACCCGCTGCTGCCGACACGCGTCCGGCGAGATCCGCCGTGAAGGGCTACGAGCTGCACGGGGACACGGTCCGCCAGTATTTGGGGACCATCGGCCGGTACCGGCTGATCGGTGCCGAGCGTGAGGTGGAACTGTGGTCGCTGATGAAGCAGGGCGAGTCGGCACGACGCACACTCGAAGGCGGGTGGGGCGAACTGTCACGCGCGGAGCGGCGAGCCTTGCGTCACCGGATCGAGGAAGGCCGTGAAGCGCACGCCGAGCTGGTGTGTGCGAATCTACGGCTCGTGGTGTCGATCGCGAAAGCCAAGCAGTACGACGGCAGGGGTGTCGAGTTCGCCGACCGGATCCAGGAGGGCAACCTGGGACTGATGCACGCGGCCCACCTCTTCGACGGCTCCAAGGGATACAAGTTCTCGACCTATGCGACCTGGTGGATAAGGCAGCACATCGAACGCGGCATCGCCAACCACGGCCGCACGGTCCGCATACCCGTCCATTTCATGGAGCAGATGCGGAAGGTCGACAAGGCCGTCCGCAAACTCACGGCGCGACTCGATCGGGCACCCACGCTGTCGGAACTCGCCGACGAGACGGGACTGGATCCCGGCAAGGTGCAGGCGACGTTGGACCACTCACGTCCAGAGGTCAGTCTCGACGATCTACTCGGTGACGAGGGCGACCTGCGACGGTCGGACCTCCTCGTTGCCGAGCAGGAGCGTGACGGCCGCACGGACCCGGCGGAGATCGTCTGCCATGCGATGTTCCATGCGGATGTCGAGCGCACCCTGCGGCAGGCGCTGCCGGAGCGAGCCGTGTGCGTGCTCAGACGGCGGTTCGGCCTCGGCACCGACGAGCAGGAAACCCTCGACGAGATCGGGGCCGACTACGGTGTCACCCGCGAGCGGATCCGACAGATTCAGGCGAAGGCGTTGAAGACGCTTCGGGAGCACGCGGCCGCGGCGGCGCTGCGCGCGTACGTGACCGAGGCACCCCTGGCCGCGGTTTCCCGGAGTGGTGACGAGGAGAAGACGTGACGAGCTACGGCAAGGGCCAGCCGCTGGCGGAGGCGTGCGACCGATTCGTCACTTGGTTGGATGGTCGGGTGGTGGCGGCCGGCCGGGGTGACGGTCTGGAACGGTTGGAGGTAGCGCCCTCCGGAACGTTCTGGCTCGGCCGATTGGCCTGCGAGGACGAGGTTCGCAAGGGTGCGGGCGACGACCGGTCGGAGCGCCTGGACCCCTGCGCGATCGGCGTCCGGTTCCGTCCGGAGGGGCCGGCACCGTGGTCGGCGACGGTGACGGTACGGGCTCGGGCGTGGGTGAAGGATCCGAAGGACGGTCCCGATCCCGAGCGCCGGTGGTGGAGGAGCGGTCTGGCCGAGGAGAAGGTCCCGCTCGTCGTCGACGCCGCCGGGGGGACCTTCGGTGCCAAGCAGTTGGAGGGTGCTTTCGCAGCGGTCGGTGCACCCGGATTGTGCGCAGAGGTGCGCGTCGAGGTAGAGGACTGGCACCGCAGTCCCGAACTGGTGGTGCAGCTGGTGAACACCAGCCCGCAGAAGGCCCCGGGGCTGACCGATTCCCATCTCTACGAGACGCAGTTGGAGGTGGCGGGGCTCGGCACGGTGCCGTTCGAGCTGGAGGCCCTGCCGGACAGCTTCCGCTACGACCGGCGGGTGCCGGCATACGGCATCAACGTGGGCGTCGAGGTGGTGGCTCCCGGGGTGTTCCGTACCACCGACACCGTCGGTGTGCAGACCTTCCGGCCGGAGTACTGGAACAGCCCTCGTCCCCAGCCCGATCTTTCCTTCGCTCGCCTCGCCGCCGATCCGATCCCGGTCCTCACCGACCTGGTGGACGCACTCGACGAGTACGACCAAACGCACTGGTCCACGGTCGCCTTGGACGAACGCCACCTGGCCGATGGCTGGACGGATGCGATGCGCGCCGAAGCGGACCGGTCGGCTGCCGACGTGTTCGACGAGCTCGCTCGGCTGCGTGCCGGCCTGGAGTTGGTCCGGACGCGCCCGGAGATCCGACGCTCGTTCCAGCTCATGAACGAGGCGATCGGGCTGAGCGCCAAGGGGCGTGGTTACCGTACGTGGCGCGCGTTCCAGGTGGGATTCCTGCTCTCCGCCATCCGGTTCCTCGCCGAGCCGGCTGAGGAGGCCGATCACGTCGACACCGTGTGGTTCGCCACCGGCGGTGGCAAGACCGAGACGTATCTGGGTCTGCTGCTGACCACGGCGTTCTTCGACCGGTTGACCGGGAAGCGTACGGGTGTGACCGCGTGGTCGCGCTTCCCGCTACGCCTGCTGAGCCTGCAGCAGACCCAGCGTTTCGCCGATGCGCTCGCCGGCGCGGAACTGGTCCGTCAAGATCAGGAGGACCTGCGCCGGACCGCGCCGTTCAGTCTCGGCTTCCTCGTCGGTCAGGCCGGCACCCCGAACAAGATCGTTCCCAAGCCGGAGAACGACGAGATCGGACCGGACAGCCCGGGAATGCCGGAGAAGTACCGGGTGCTGCTGCACTGCCCGTTCTGCCGGGACGAACGCCTGAGCATGAAGTTCGACCGGAAGCGATGGAAGCTGGAGCACCACTGCACCAACCAGGCGTGCCCCTGGCAGCGGGGTCCGCTACCGGTCTACGTCGTCGACCAGGAGGTGTTCCGTTTCCTGCCGACGGTGGTCGTCGGCACCCTCGACAAGGCGGCGTCGATCGGCCTGCAGCAGGCCATGCGAGGGCTCATCGGTCCGCCGCAGAAGCTCTGCTCCGAGGAGTGGCACGGGTTCACCTACTCGACCCGGTCGAAGTCCCCCAACGGCTGCCTCGTTCCCGACTGCCAAGGCACCCTCAAGGCGCTGCCAATGGCCGCGGAGCGGTTCGGTCCGTCGCTTCGCCTGCAGGACGAGCTGCACCTGCTACGCGACAGCCTGGGCGCGGTCGACTCGCACTACGAGAGCCTGTTGGACCATCTGCAGGACAAGCTGTGCGGCACCCGCGCCAAGATCGTCGCCAGTAGTGCGACCCTGACCGGGTACGACCATCAGGTCAGGATCCTGTATCGGCGCAAGGGGCGAGTCTTCCCGCAGCCGGGGCCCCGAGCAGGCGAGTCCTTCTGGACCGCGCCAGTCACCGCCAAACTACGGCGCTTCGTCGCCGTGGCACCGCGTGGCGTCACGCTGGAGCACGTCAGCGACCGGACCTTGGACGCCCTGCAGCGATGCGTCCGGGAGCTGCTGAACGACCCGAAGACCGTGTGTGCGGAAGCCGGGATCGATCCGGGGCACGCGGAGAAGCTGCTGAGCATCTACGGCACCGACGTCGTCTACGGCTCGACTCTCTACGACGTGGAGGCCGCCGGCCGGAGCCTCGGCAGCAACAACACCGTCGACGGCATCAACGTCGAACAGCTGACCGGTCAGACCGACTTCGACGAGGTCCGCAACATCCTCGAGCGGTTGGAGAAGCCGGAGGACGCGTTCGAGGACCGCATCCACGTGATCGCCGCCAGCTCGATGCTGTCCCACGGTGTCGACGTCGACCGGCTCAACACGATGGTCATGCTGGGTCTTCCGCTGACCACGGCCGAGTTCATCCAGACCACGGCCCGCGTCGGTCGCCGGTACCCCGGTCTGGTGTACGTCCTCCACAAGATCGGTCGTGAGCGTGACGCCCAGACGTTCCGACACTTCGACAAGTACGTGAGCCAGGGCGACCGGTTCGTCGACGCCATTCCGATCACCCGTCGCAGCAGGCGGGTGCTGGCCCTCACGATGCCCGGTGTGGTGGCGGCGCGGATCCTGATGCTCGTGGAGCCGGCCAGCAAGCAGCGGCTGAGCACTCCGGTGAAGCTCCGACAGTACGCTCGCGACGCCGGGCTCACTCCGGCCGACGAAGCGGCGTCGGTGGCAGCGGTCCTCGGGTTCGACGGGCCGGAGGATTCCCTGCACCAGCAGCAGATCGTCGAATGGGTTCAGGAGTGGTTCGCCGACCTTGAGGACCCTGCCAGCAAGGCCAGGTTCATCGGCCAGATCGGCAGCCCGTCTCCGATGACGAGCCTGCGCGACGTCGAAGCCCAGGCCCCGATCCACGACTGAAGGCGGACGAGATGACGATCCTGGGATCCCGCAGTGGCAGCCAGATCCTGCGGACCTTCCTGCCGGCTCAGACGGTCGACTTGCGCGGTGACATCTACCGGGTCGACGAGTGGTCGGCGCCGAGTCCGATCGAGGTCGACTCCGAGCGGGTTCGCTGGAGCCTACTGAGCGAGATCGGTGCCTGGAGCGCCCACGACAAGGACAGCGGCATGGCCGCCGACTTGCTGCGCAAGGTGCCGGTGGAGGTGGTCGAACTCGACGAGCGCCGTGGCGTCACGGTGGAGCGGTACCCGCGAGTCTGGTTGTGTCGGGCCTGCAAGCGCATCGGGAAGTCCGAGGAAGCCCGCTGCAGGTGCGGCAAACGAGCGTGGGGGCAGTTGCACTTCGTCGGCGTGCACGAGTGCGGAGCCGTCACGGAGCCCTGGATCAGACGTTGCCCTCAACACGACGACGTACAGGTGGTCATCCCGAAGAGCGCCAAGGCGACGGACATCCGCTTCGTCTGCCCGACCTGCCGAACGGAGACCATGCAGGGGCTCGGCTACGGGCGCAAGTGCGCGTGCGGTGACGGCACCGTGCGGTGGAACGTGCACAAGGCCCGGATGGTCTACGTGCCCCGCGGCATGGTGCTGATCAACCCGCCGCGCCCGGAGCACCGCGAGAACCTGAAGCTCGCGGGCGGCCCCCGCAAGGCTCTCGTCTGGGTGGTCGATGGCCTGACCGCAGTTCGACCCGCCGACGTGACCGCGAAGCAGACCCGCGAGGAACTCGTCGGACAGTTGATCTCCAGTGGCATGGCTCCGGACATCGCGGAGCAGATGGCGAACCTGGCCGAGGCGGGGGGCCAGTTGGCCAAGGCCGGCGACCACCCTGTCGACCGGTTGTCGCCGCAACGTCGCGACGTGGCCGAGCGGGCCGCCGTCGACATCGCGATGGCCCTGGCGGAAAGTCGGATGCCGACGACGGCCCTCCACGCACCCGACTCCGACGATCCGCTCGAAAGGCGCTACCGGGAGGACTACCCGCCCGCGCTACAGCGGGCCGGCATCGACGGCCTCGACCTGGTCGACAAGTTCCCGGTACTCAACGCCATGTACGGCTACACCCGTGGCGAGGACGATCCCTCGAAGTGCCGACTGGTGCCGTTCCGGCGCAAGCGCAGCGGCTACCGGCTCTACGGCAACCTGGCGGAGACCGAGGCCTTCCTGATCCGCCTCGACCCGGTACGCGTGGCGACATGGTTGTCCGGCCGAGGTCACCGCCTTCCCGGCTGGACCTCCGAGTCGACCGACGCCCTCGCGGCGCGCGTGGCGATCCTGGAGTCGGCGGTCGTCCCTACCAAGCGAGACGATCCCACCGTGGAGTCGGTCGGCTCCGACGTGCTCAAGTTGATCCACACCTACGCGCACAGGTTCATCCGGCAGACGGCGGTCTTCGCGGGCATCGAGCGCGACGCACTCAGCGAGTACCTGGTGCCCGAGCATCTCGGCTTCGTCGTGTACGCCGCAGCTCGTGGTGATTTCGTGCTCGGCGGGATGCAGGCGGTCTTCGAGTCCAACCTCGACTCCCTGCTGACCGCCTTCGTCGACGCCGAGCACCGGTGCCCCCTGGACCCGGGCTGCAGCATCGGCAGCGGCGCCTGCACTGCCTGCGTCCACCTCGGTGAGCCGTCGTGCCGGTTCTTCAACCGGTTCCTCGACCGTGGCGTGCTGTTCGGAAAGGGCGGCTTCCTTCGTACCTCGGTCACCGCCCGATAGTCGTCACCCGGCGTCGCCACTCGGCCTGGACCAGGTCGGCGGCGGCGTCGATGGCTTCGTGCTCCCACACGTGCAGCACGGTCCACCCCAACTCGGCGAGAGCGGCGTCCTTGGCGCGGTCGCGCGCGACGTTGCGGTCGAGCTTGGCCTGCCACCACTCGCGGTTGTTGCGGGGGACGGTTCCGTGCTGCGGGCAGCGGTGCCAGAAGCAACCGTCGACGAAGACGGCGATCTTGGCACGGCTGAAGGCCACGTCGGGCCGCCCGGGCAGGTCCGGGTGGTTGACCCTGAACCTCAGCCCTCGCCGGTGCAGCTCACGGCGGAGTGCCAGTTCGGGCTTGGTGGAGGTGCGGGGCTGCCGGCGCATGCGGACCGACGTGGCGGCGTCGAGCGGTGTCGGCACAGTCGACTTTCGGACCATACTCTCGGCCCCTCTGCGGAATCGTGAATGATCGTGCACGGTTAGGCTTTCGCCGGGTAACGACCCGAGACTTGTTCGGTGTCGTTTTCGTACGGTTTCGAAGACGGAGCATGCGCCTGTGCCGGCAACCAAGCCTGACGTCCACGGTTCGTTCGCACCAGGATCGGTCGTGGTGGTCCGCGACGAGGAATGGCTCGTCCGCGCGGCCGAGGAGACAGCCGACGGCATCCTGGTCCACGTCCAAGGGCTCGGTGAACTCGTCCGCGACACCACCGCCTCGTTCTACACCCGGCTGGACCAGGTGGTCGTGTCGGACCCCGCCCACGCACGGGTGGTGGCCGACGCCAGCCCTCGATACCGCACCGCGCGCCTCTGGCTGGAATCGACGCTCCGGAAGACCGCCGTGCCCCTCGGCGAACGCTCGCTGTCGGCGGCGACCAGAGGGCTGGCGGACACGCTGAGCTACCAGCAGTCGGCGGTACGCAAGGCGTTGGACCCGGCGAACCTGCGACCCCGGATCCTGCTCGCCGACGCCGTCGGCCTCGGCAAGACCCTCGAGATCGGCATGATCCTCTCCGAGCTGGTACGTCGCGGCCGCGGCGACCGCATCCTCGTGGTGACCCCACGCCACGTGCTCGAACAGATGCAGCACGAGCTGTGGACCCGCTTCGCCCTGCCGTTCGTGCGGCTCGACACCGCCGGCATCCAGCGAGTCCGACAGAAACTACCGGCGACCCGCAACCCGTTCACCTACTACCGCCGGGCGATCATCTCGATCGACACGCTCAAGTCCGACCGGTACGTGGCCAGCCTGCGGAAACAGCGGTGGGACGCGGTGGTCATCGACGAGTCGCACAACCTGTCGAACGCCGCGACTCTCAACAATCGGCTCGCCCGTCTGCTCGCCCGCACCGCCGAGGCCCTGATCCTGGCTTCGGCCACCCCACACAACGGCAAGGCAGAGTCCTTCGCCGAACTGGTGCGTCTGCTCGATCCGGCCGCCGTGCCACCGAGCGGGGTCCTAGACCGGGAGGAGGTTCGCCGGCTCGTCGTCCGTCGCCACCGGCACAGCCCCGAGGTCGCGAACGCCGTCGGCGCCGACTGGGCGGAGCGGCAGGAGCCGAACAACGTCCTCGTGCCGGCTACCCCCGCCGAGAACGCGGTCGCGGACGAACTCGAGCACACCTGGCTGTGGCCCGGCGAGGGCGGCAGCCCGTACTCGGGACCGCGCGCGGCGTTCTTCCCCTGGACGCTCGCGAAGGCGTTCCTGTCCTCACCGGCCGCACTCCAGGAGACGATCGACGGCCGCATCGACCGGGTCGGCAAGGACGAGAAGGTGCCGTCCCAGCGAGCGGAGGTCGAACTGCGGGCCCTGCGCCACCTGCGACAGCTCAACGAGCGGACCATGCGGGAGCCGTCGGCCAAGTACACCCGGCTGGTGGCGTACCTGAAGGAGATCGGTGTCGGGCCCGGCTCCTCCACCCGGGCAGTGGTCTTCGCCGAGCGTCTGGAGACGCTGCGCTGGCTGCACCGCAGCCTTCCGAAGGACCTCGGCCTACCGGCGAGCGCCGTCGAACTGATGCACGGCGGCCTCACCGACGCCGAGCAGCAGGACGTCGTCGAGCGCTTCAAGCAGGAGCAGGCGGCGGTACGCGTGCTGGTGACCGGCGACGTCGCCTCCGAGGGAGTCAACCTGCACGCCCAGTGCCACCAGCTCGTCCACTACGACATTCCGTGGAGCCTGATCCGCATCGAGCAGCGCAACGGCCGCATCGACCGCTACGGCCAGAAGCACCCGCCTCGCGTCACCGCCCTGCTGCTCGACCCTGCCAGCGAGAAGTTTGCCGGAGACGTCCGCGTGCTCGCCAAGCTGATCGAGAAGGAGAACGAGGCGCACACCGCTCTGGGTGACGTCGCCTCGCTGATGGGGCAGTACGACGTCAAGGGCGAGGAGAACGAGATCCGGTCCGTGCTCGCCCGCACCAAGCAGCTCGACGACGTGATCCGACCGGTCGCCGAAGTCGCCGCCGGAAACGACCTCGCCGCGCTGTTCGCCCAGATCTTCGAGTCCGCCGGGCAGACGACCGGCGAAACTGTGGCCCCTGACTCCACCATGGAGGCTGGCGACGCCGGCTCGGGCCTCTACGACGACGAGATCTCGTACCTGGAGGAGGCCCTGCGGGAGGCATTCGTCGACCCCGCCGCGCCGCCGGCCCGCGGCGGCGTCGGCTGGCGCCGCGACGAGGCGTTCGGCACCGCCGAACTCGTCCCCCCGACCGACCTGGTGCAACGCCTCGACGTGCTGCCGCAGAGCTATCTCGCCGACCGCAAGGTCACCGAACGCCTGGTGCTCGCCACGACCATGGCCCGAGGCCGGGAACGACTCGCCGCAGCCCTTCGCGACCGCAGTGGTACGACCTGGCCCGACGCGCACTACCTGAGTCCACTGCACCCGGTCCTCGACTGGGCCGCCGACCGGGCCCTGGCCGCCCTCGGTCGCAACGAGGTGTTCGCCGTACGCGGCGCCGTGGAGACCCCGACGGTGCTGCTGCTCGGCACGCTGACGAACAAGCGGGGACAGGTGGTCTCCACGGCGTGGCTGACCGCGCAGTTCCCTGCCCCGAAGGACCCGTCGTTCGTCCTGGTGA
The DNA here is from genome assembly GCF_044548625.1 of Micromonospora sp. NPDC051925. Lineage (NCBI taxonomy): Bacteria > Bacillati > Actinomycetota > Actinomycetes > Micromonosporales > Micromonosporaceae > Micromonospora > Micromonospora sp. NPDC051925. The sequence goes on from NZ_JBIUCH010000027.1 coordinate 66,625, forward strand.
CGCCGCACGAATCGGTCCGTACCGCCTTGCAGGAGCTGGGCTGGACCACATCGCGAGCCAACCCCGGCCCCGTGCCCTCGATCGACAGTCTCGAACCTCTGGTCGCGCCTGCGGTGCACCAGGCTGCGGCCTACCTGGAGAAGAACGTCTTCGAGGCGGCCAGCCGCGACGCCCAGCAACGGGTCGAGACCTGGCGCCGCAAGCTCGACGCGTGGGACGAGGGAGCGGACGTCCTGATCAGGCGCAGCGACGTACAAGCCAGCCGGGCCCGCATCGACGAGGAACGCGAATTGGCCGAATCGATGGCACCGTCCCGACAACTGGTACGCCCGCTGCTGGTGGTCGTGCCCGACACGGAAGGCGAGAACGAGTGAGCGGGTCCGACGCGATCCTCGTCGGCGAAGGCTGGATCTCCGAGCACTACTTCACCACCGAGGCCACGAGAGAATCGTTCCGCGCCAAGGTCCTGGAACGCCGCACCGCGTGGGACGCCGAGGACGCAGAGAAGCGCCCGACACCACGGTCCCGGTTCCTCGCCGCCCGCAAGGAGTTGGAAAGCGACCTGGCAACCCTGTCCGAGTTGCTCGACCCGGCCGCCGCCACCGAGCAAACTGGCAGTCGGACGGCCCACGGCGCACCCGCCCGCGTCGCCACGACGATGCGCACCATCCTCGGACTCGACGCGCCCGGATTCGTCACCGTCGAAACCGGGCCGGTCACCCGGATTTCCTCGGTCGGCGTGACCGGACCCGCGCCCCTGGTCGTCCTCGCGGCTCTGCCGGTGGCCACCGTCGAGGAACTATTCGCCCGCGACGCGGTGACGCTCGACGAACCGATTCGGCTGGCGGAGGACGGCGAGGACGTCAAGAGCGTCGCCCGGCTGCTGTCCGCCCTCTTCGTCGCCGATGACGCCCCCGAACTGGCGCTGGTCCTGGCCGGTCGGTGGGCGCTGCTCGCCGAACGCGAACGCTGGGCCGAAGGCCGCTATCTCGCCGTCGACATCCAACTGGTCTGCGAACGCAACGACACCAAGAAGGGCGGCGAGGTCGACCGGGCGCTGGCCTGCCTGTGCGCCGAGGCGATCGCCCCGGACGCCGACGGCAAGCTGTGGTGGCACGGCGTGCTGGAGGCGTCGGTCAAACACACCGTCGGCGTCTCCCAGGACCTACGCGAGGGCGTACGGCTCTCCATCGAGATCGTCGCCAACGAGGTCGTCACCCGCCGCCGCGCCCGAGGTCTGCCGCCGCTGCCGAAATCCGAGGCCCAACCGCTGGCCCGGCAATCGCTGCGGTTTCTCTACCGGATCCTGTTCCTGCTCTACGCCGAAGCCTCCCCCGAGCTGGGCGTGCTGCCGGTCGGTGCCCCCGAGTACGACCAGGGATACAGCCTCGACCGGCTCCGCGAACTCGTGCAGGTCGAACTGGCCACCCCCCGGGCCCGTACTGGCACCCACCTCTACGAGTCGCTGGGAGTCCTGTTCCGCCTCGTCGACAAGGGCCACCCGTCAGCCGCCACCGGCGACGACGATGATGCAACGAGCATCCCGGGCCTGACCTTCAACCCGCTGCGCGCCGACCTGTTCCGTCCCGAAGCCATCGCCCACATCGACGAGGTCGGCCTGGGTAACGTCGCCGTCCAGCAGGTGCTGGCCCACCTGCTGCTCAGCAAGGAGCAGCGCGGGAAGGACCGAGGCTTCATCTCGTACGCCGAGCTGGGCATCAACCAGCTCGGCGCGGTCTACGAGGGCCTGATGTCCTACACCGGCTTCTTCGCCGACACCGACCTGTACGAGGTGGCCAAGAACGGCGACAGCTCGAAGGGATCGTGGGTCGTCCCGGTCGACCGGGCCGACGGCATCACCACCGCCGACTTCGTGAAGACCATCGACCCGGTCACCGGCGAGTCCCGCCCGGTGGTGCACGAGCAGGGTTCGTTCGTGTTCCGCCTCGCCGGACGGGAACGCCAGCAGTCGGCCTCCTACTACACCCCCGAGGTGCTGACCCGCTTCACCGTCGGGCAGGCCCTGGAGGAGCTGCTCACCGACGAGACTCCAGCCGAGCAGATCCTGAGCATGACGATCTGCGAGCCGGCCTTGGGCTCGGGCGCGTTCGCCATCGAAGCGGTCCGCCAGCTCGCCGACCAGTACCTCAAGCGCCGGCAGAAGGAACTCGACAAGCGCATCGACCCGGACGAGTACCCGAAGCGCTTGCAGGAGGTCAAGGCATACCTTGCGCTGCACAACGTCTACGGCGTCGACCTCAACGAGACCGCCGTCGAACTGGCCGAGATATCGCTCTGGCTGGACACCATGGTCGAGGGCCTGTCCGCGCCGTGGTTCGGCCTGCACCTACGCCGAGGCAACTCGCTGATCGGCGCCCGCCGAGCCGTATACCGCCGCCACCAGGTCACCGACAAGTCCTGGCTGGGAGCCGTGCCGCAGGAGGTGCCGCTGACCTCGCTGGTCGAGGACATCGACGCCGGCCGGGTCGCCACCGACGGCATCCACCACTTCCTGCTGCCCGCCGACGGCTGGGGCTCGGCCGCCGACGCGAGAGAGGCCGCCGCCTTGGCCCCGGACGCCGCAAAAAAGCTCAAGAGGTGGCGAACCGGCACGCGGAACAAGCCCACCAAGACCCAGGTCGACGCGTACACCGAACTCGCGCACCGGGTCGAGACCCTGTGGCAGATCACCTACCGGCGGCTGACCATCGCCGAGGAGCAGATCCGCCGGTCGATCCCAGTGTGGGGAGCAGGTGAGCTGCCCGCCGGTGGAGCAGTGACTCGCGAGCAGATCGAGACGGCGCTCGCCGACCAGAATGGTGCCTACCGTCGGCTACGACGAGCGATGGACGCCTGGACCGCGTTGTGGTTCTGGCCCCTCACCGACTCGCTCGCCACCGTGAACGGCAAGGTGATCGAGCCGCCCACGGCCACACAATGGATCACCGGCCTGCAGGCGCTACTCGGTCGCAACCCGGACGTGCACAAGCGCAAGCCGGTCGAGCTGCGCTTCGGCGCGGGCATGAGCTGGGCCGAGTTGGACGAGGCCGAGTCTCTGGAGATCGGCTTCGCCAGCGCGGAATCCATCGGCGAGGTGCTCCAAAAGCACCCATGGCTGGTGGTCTGCGAGCGGATCGCCCAACGACAGGGCTTCTTCCACTGGAACCTGGACTTCGCAACGGTCTTCGCCGGCGGCGGCTTCGACCTCCAGGTCGGTAACCCACCGTGGGTTCGGCCTCGCTCTGACGTCGATGCGCTGCTCGCCGAAGGTGACCCGTGGTGGCAGCTCGCCCTCAAGCCGACCCAAGCGCAGGTCGCCGCGAAACGGTCCACCACCCTCGCCCTGCCCGGCATGACGGACTTCGTCATCGACGGCACGGCGGATGTGTCGTCGACGGCGGCTTTCGTCGGCGCTCCCGAGCAGTACCCGCACCTTGCCGGCCTGCAACCCGACCTCTACCGCTGCTTCATGGAGGTGATGTGGCGACACGGCTCGGTGCGAGGCATGCTCGGCATGATCCACCTCAACTCGCACTTCACCGACGAGAAGGCAGGCTCACTCCGGTCCGAGCTTTATCTACGCCTTCGCCGCCATTGGCATTTCGTGAACGAACTCATCCTCTTCGAGATCGAGGACCACAAGCACTACGGCATCACTGTGCACGGCTTTCGGCAGGAAACGCCGGCATTCACCCAGGCGAGTTGGCTCTACCACCCCGACACTGCGCTGCGATCACTCGTCCACGACGGTTCCGGGTCAGAGCCAGGACTTAAGGACGACGATGGAAAGTGGGACTTACGCCCGCATGGGTCGCGCATCACCCACGTCACCGACGAGACCCTGCGCGCCTGGCACGCCACCATGGAAAGCGACGATGTGCCAATCCGGCAGACCCGGATGGTGTACGCGGTGAACCGGTCGAGCGCAGCCGTACTGAAGAAGCTATCCCAGTCACCGCGAATCGGTGAGCTGGATCTGCGATTCTCTGCCGGGTGGCACGAAAAGAACGATCGGACGAAGGGATACTTCGAGTCGGAGTGGGCGGTGCCGGCGACCTGGGACGACGTGATCTTGCAAGGGCCGCACCTGTTCGTGGCGACACCGCTCTACAAAGCTCCGAACAAGACCATGCGCAACAATCAGGACTGGTCGGTGACGGCCTTCGAGGAGTTGCCGGCCGACGCGATCCCGGCCACCGCCTACCAGCCCATTGGCGACCGGTACGAATACGACTGCGCCTACACCGACTGGGGTGACGAGGACCATCCTGACCCCGCCCGCGACCACTACCGAATCGCCTGGCGCCGCATGGCCGCCAACCAAGGTGAGCGTACCTTAATCCCGGCCATCATCCCGCCTGGAGCCGCTCACGTTGACGGAGTCTTCGCTGCTGGAGATCCAAAAGGGTCGGCTGGCAATACAGGGTTGATCCAGGCCATTCTCGGCTCCTTGATCTGCGACTTCATGACGCGCACTGCCCCGAAGGGCGATATTCGCGGTCCCGGCATTACAAGGTTGCCATGGATCGACACCGAGACTCAATTCCGTGATCTACTGATCCTGCGCGCACTGAGGCTCAACTGCGTGACGAACGCTTACGTGGACCTATGGCTAGAGGGTTACGAGGAAGAATTCGTCGAGGATTCCTGGGCAGGCGGGTTCGCGCATCGGCGGCGGAAGCCGCTGGGGCAAGTCGGGCCGGATTGGACCGCCGACACGCCCTTGCGGATCGCCGCCGACCGGCGTCAGGCGCTGGTCGAGATCGATGCCCTGGTCGCGTTGATGCTCGGGTTGACGGCCGACGAACTCTGTTCGATCTACCGGACCCAGTTCGCGGTGTTGCGAGGCTACGACCGCAACGTCTACTTCTACGACGTCAACGGGCGTCTCGTGCCTAATTCGGTGCTCACCGTGTGGCGCAGGAAGGGCGACCGGATCACCGCAGAGGAGCGGACCTCGACCAACCAGGCCGGCTACACCTACATCTACGAGCTGCCGTTCGTCACCCTCGACCGGGAGGCGGACATGCGGCAGGCGTATGCCGTCTTCGAGCAGCGGTTGCGGGAGCGTTCGTGACCGAACTGCTGCCCACCTTCCAGGCGGCCCGCATCCGGCAGGGTCTGGTCGACTACCTGACGACGACGTTCGGGTTGACCGACGGGGACGCCCGTGACGGCCTGGACCGGTTCCTCTCCGACCCGGACACGGGCATGTTCAAGGGCCCCTACGTGCGGCTGCGGCTGCCGTTCCGCCCCGCCGAGGAGGGGTGGCGGAACAGCCTGGAGTGGTACGAGGGGTTCCCGCCTTACGGCCACCAGGCGGCGGCGTTCGCTCGGCTGGCGTCGGCAGTCGGCGGCGAGCCGCGTCGACCGTTGCCGACGTTGGTCACCACCGGCACGGGTTCGGGCAAGACCGAGGCGTTCCTCCATCCGATCCTCGACCACGTGATCCGGGCCCGGCGGGACGGGGTGAGCGGCACGAAGGCGTTGATCTTGTACCCGATGAACGCGCTCGCCAACGACCAGGCAGCGCGTCTGACCCGCCTGCTCACCACGCACTCGGCGTTGGACGGTGTGACGGCGGCGCTCTACACCGGGCAGGAGGGCGCCACCCACACCACGGTCACCCCTGACGGGCTGATCACGGATCGAGTGGCGATCCGGGACACCGCTCCGGACCTGCTGCTGACCAACTACAAGATGCTCGACCAGTTGCTGCTGCGCTCCGAGGACCAGGAGTTGTGGCGACAGTCGGCGACGAGCCTTCGCTACCTGGTGTTGGACGAGTTCCACACCTACGACGGAGCGCAGGGCACCGACGTGGCGATGCTGCTGCGCCGGCTGGGGCTGGCACTGAAGAGCCACTGGCATGACGACGATCCACTGATCGACGACGCCGCCCGATCCCGGCCGCTCGGCCTGATGACGCCGGTCGCGACCTCCGCGACGCTCGGTGACAAGGGCGACCCGTCGGTGATGCGGGAGTTCGCCCACACCGTCTTCGGGGAACGCTTCGACTCCACGTCGGTGGTCACCGAGACGCGGTTGGTCCTGGCGGACTGGGCCGACGGCGCGGCCGAGGCGGTTGCCACGGCCGGGTTCACACCGAAGAGCCTCGACGAGTTGCGCGCCGCCGGAATCCGGCCGCTCCCGGAGGTGAGCCTGGACGCCTCCGGCGCGGAGGCCGCGTACGCCGTACTCGGGCTGCTGTACGGGGTGACCAGCGACGAGCTTGCCGGTGCGGCGCCGGAGTCGTTGTCGGCGTTGTGCCGGGCACACCCGTTGGTGATCGAGCTGGCGCGGTCGGCCGGTCAGGCCGTCGCGCTCAGCGACCTCTCCCTGCAGGTGTTCGGTCCGCAGGCCGAGCCGGAGCAGACCGAGGCGTCGTTGTCGCAGGTCCTGGCGATGCTCGGGCACGTGCGTAAGGTCGTCGGTGGCGGTGCGCTCTCGGTCGACGTGCACCTGTGGGTGCGGGAGCTGACCCGCATCGATCGGGCTGCGGCCGCTACGGCGCGGTTCCGGTGGAGTGACGACGGGCCGGTGGTCGCGGGTGACGAGGCCGAGGAGGCTCGCCCCTCGTTCCCGGCGATCTTCTGCCGGCACTGCGGGCGGTCCGGGTGGGGGGTCGGGCTCGCCCCGGTGGGCGACAGCCTGGCCCCGGACGACGAGAGCATCCGTCGGCAGCATGCCGCCCGGGAGGGCCGATTCAGACCCCTGCTGTACGCGCCGGCCGAGGCCGCCGTCCGATCCGACGACGAGTCGCCGGTCGAGGGGCTGGTGTGGTTCGCGGTGCGCAGCCGGGAGTTGCTGGGCACGGTCGACGTGGACGATCCGGATCTGCGTGACGGTTGGGTCCTGCCGGTGCTGACGAACGTCGGGGACACCGCCGACGAGCTCAGCCGCAAGGACACGTGCCCGTCGTGCGGGCAGGAGGACGGCATCCGGTTCCTGGGCAGCGCCATCGCCACCCTGCTGTCGGTGTCGCTGTCCACCCTCTTCGGTGCGCCGAAGCTGGCCTCCGAGGAGAAGAAGGCGCTGGTCTTCACCGACTCGGTGCAGGACGCGGCGCACCGGGCCGGCTTCGTGCAGGCCCGGTCGCACACGCTGACCATGCGTTCGGTGTTGCACGAGGCTGTCGCGGAGGGGGCGCTGACGCTCGACCGGTTGGTGGAGGAGGTGCTGACGAAGGCGGGTGACGATCCGGTCCGGCGCTACCGGGTCCTGGCACCGGACTGTGCCGATCGGGAGTCGTTCACGCCGTTCTGGCAGGCGCCGCGTCAGCGAGCCGTCAAGACGTCGGTGCACTCGCGGGTACGCAAGCGGCTGGCCCTGGATGCCTCCCTGGAGTTCGGGCTGAACTCCCGTATCGGCCGGACGCTGGAGCTGACCGGGTCCGTGGCGGTCGAGGTCGAGGCGGGTCTTCCGGCACGCATCGCCGGCCTGGCTCGGGCCGCCCTCGACGGCACCGCCTGGCAGGAGCGTCTGGGGTCGGCCGGTGTCGGCGACGACGTCCTGGTGCGGTGGGTGCGCGGTGTGCTGGACCGGATGCGGGTACAGGGCGCGATCGAGCATCCGTGGTTCGACCGTTATCGCGCCGAGGACGGCCGCGACTGGTCGATCTGGGGTGGCCGGCCCCGCGGGGACGGCATGCCGGCGTTTCCCCGCGACCGGCCGCGACCGGCGTACCCGAAAGTGGGTGGCTCGCCGGGGCCGACCAACTACTCCCACCTGGACCCGGTGACCGCCTCTCAGTCCTGGTACGCCCGCTGGACCTCGCGGGTGCTCGACGTCTCGCCCCTCGACGGTGGCCGGCTCGCCCGGATGCTGTTCGAGCGGCTCGCCCGTGACGGTGTGCTGACCACGACGACCAGCCAGTCCGGGGCCACCGTCTACGCCTTACCCGCCTCCGGGGTGGTGGTGGCCCCGACGGACGAGGCCGACCTGGCCTCCGGGCGGCACCTTCTGGTCTGCGACACCTGCCGGGGCAGCATGCCCGGCGGCGTCGCCACCGTCGTCCAGCTGTCCGGGGCACCTTGCCTGAACGTACGGTGCCGTGGACGCCTGCAGTCTCAGCCGCTGCCGGCCGAGAACTTCTACCGCCGCCTCTACGCCTCGCCGGACATGCGGCGGGTCGTCGCCCGGGAGCACACCAGCTTGCTCGACGACGCGACGCGTCTGGCGTACGAGAACGGTTTCCGTGGTGCGGCGACCAGCCCGCAGGCGCCGAACGTGCTGGTCGCGACGCCCACCCTGGAGATGGGCATCGACATCGGCGACCTGTCAGCGGTGTTTCTCGCCTCGCTGCCTCGTACGGTGGCTTCCTATCTGCAGCGGGTCGGGCGGGCTGGGCGTCTCACCGGAAACGCTTTCGACCTGTCGTTCGTCACCGGTCGCGGCGAGCACCTGCCGAAGCTCGGCGACCCGCTGTCGGTGATCGACGGCGAGGTGCGACCACCGGCGACCTACCTGGCCGCTGAGGAGATCCTGCGCCGTCAGTACACGGCCTACCTGATCGACGCGTCGGCTCGGGAGCAGGGCCGCCGGCATCCGAGCAGGGCGGCTGGGGCCATCGGGTCCTGCGCGCCGGGCACCTTCCTCGGTGACTTGGTCCTGCGTGCCGAGCAGTCGTGGGAGCAGGATCTGGCCCGATTCGTCGCGACGCTGGCCGACCTACCCGGCGAGGTGGTGGACGGGCTGCGAGACTGGCTGGTGCCGAAGGCCGGCCCACGCAGCAGCGGATTCGCCCGGCACCTGCAGGAGGCGAGCGGGCGCTGGCAGCAGACGGTCGCGGTGCTCGAACAGCGCCGAGCGAAGATCACCGAACTTCTTCCGGAACTCGAGGCGCGGGCGCAGTCTCCTGCGGTGACCGAGGACGACCGGCAGGCGCTGCGGTCCGCGCAGGCGACCCGGCAGATGACCGGTGGTCAGCTGGCTCATCTGCGTAGCAGCTACTGGATCGGTGTCCTCGAGGAGTACGGGCTACTGCCCAACTACACGCTGCTCGACGACACCGTCACCCTGGACGTCGGTCTGTCGTGGATCGACCCGGACGACGCCAAGTACCGCTACGACAGTGCACAGTTCCAGCGCGGTTCGGCGCACGCCCTTCGGGAGTTCGCGCCCGGAGCCACCTTTTACGCCCGTGGCTGGGAGATCGAGATCGACGCTGTCGATCTCGGCCTGGACGGGGCGTCGGTCCGCACCTGGGCCTTCTGCCCGGATTGTGGGTACGCCGCCGATCTGGCTCTGACCGGGAGGGAAGTCGTCCCGGTCACCTGCCCGCGCTGCGGCAGCCGGGGAATCCACGACACCGGGCAACGCCTCGACGTGGTCGAACTCACCCGGGTCTCCGCCGAACTTCGGCGTGACGAGGTGGCCATCTCCGACCGCCGCGACGAGCGGGGCCGGGTCGCGTTCCAGATCGTGACTACCGTCGACGTGAACCCGGACGACGTGGCGGACCGATGGTTCGCCGAGGGCATCGGGCTGGGTTGCAGCCTCCTTCGCTCGGTCGACATCCGCTGGCTCAATCTCGGCCCGACCGGGCACGGCCCGACCCGTACCATCGCCGGGGCCGAACGGCAGGGAACGTTGTTCCGGGTCTGCTCCGGCTGCGGGAAACGCGACACCGACACCGGCCGCAACCGGCCGCACGAGCACCGCCCCTGGTGCCCGCACCGGACTTCGGTGAGCGAGGTGACCAGCACCGTCGCGCTGTCCCGGACGCTGCGCACCCAGGGTCTGCTGGTCCGGTTGCCCCATACGGTCACCCTCGGCGACGACTTCGCCGTACCGAGTCTGTCCGCAGCGCTGCTGCTGGGCCTGCGCGAGCAGATGGGCGGCCACCCCGACCACATCCGGGTCGAGCAGGTCGTCGATCCGACGTTGTCGGACGGAAGCGACAACCACGACGCGATCCTGCTGCACGACACCGTTCCCGGTGGTACCGGGTATCTGGCCGGCATCGCCGATCCGGACGACTTCAGGAAGCTGCTGGTCCTTGCCTGGAACCGGGTGCGGGACTGCGAATGCCGCCTCGAGGAGCGCCTGGCCTGCCATCGCTGCCTGCTACCGTTCCCTCCACCGGGAGTCGTCCGCCGGGTTTCGCGGGCCTCGGCCGAACGGCACCTGCACACCCTGCTCGGGTTGGCTCCCGACGTGCACACAGCCGAGGACACGACCTGGACGGTGACCAAGGTGGCCCCGAACGAGGAACCGGAGTCCCATCTGGAACGTGCGTTCCACCGGGTGTTCCTGGGCCGGCTGCGCCGTAGCGGCGCGGCGGTCGCCGAAACACCCTCGCCGGTCGGCAACGTCGCCCGGTTCACCCTGCCCGGCACACCCCGGCACTGGACCCTGACGCCACAGGTGAACGTCGCCAACTCGCGGCCGGACTTCCTGCTCAAGGCCAACGACACGAACGTGCCCGACGTCGCGGTCTTCACCGATGGCCGGGCCTACCACGCCACCGCTACCGTGAACCGGCTCGCGGACGATGCCGCCAAGCGTGCCCACCTGCGTGACCTGGGCATGGTGGTGGTCGCCCTGACCAGCGCCGACATCGCCGCTGCCGAAACCGGCACCCACACCGCGCCGCAGTGGTGGAATGCCGCCCTGGCCGGCAGCTTGATGAACGTACCGGGATTCCAGGCACCGCCGGAGGCGTACAAGGCTCTGGGCCGCGGGATGGTCGACTGGCTGGTCGGCTGGGTTCTCGACCCGAACCCGGCTGCGGCGCGGGCCGCCGCACGCGCCGTACCGATGTTCCTGTCCGCCGGGGCGCAACCGCTCCAGGTCGCCTCGGACGTCACCCTCGCCCAGGTGGGCCGGGCGGCACTGCTCGGTGAGGAGTCGCCCGTCGGCGAGCGCAGAGTTCACCTGCACCGCAGCGGTTCCCTCGCAGCTGTCGTCGAGATGAGGCACACCGCCGGCGTCGAGGTCGCAGCCGTGCTCGACGATCGGTCCGAAATGCTCGACGAAAGACACGCCGAATCGTGGCGTGCCTGGTTGCGGCTCGCGAACGCGCTCGGTCCACGAGACTGGCCGACCACCGTGACGACGACCAGTCTCGTCGAGCCGATCGCCGGCAGGCCGGACACGGCCGAACCGCTACGGCCGGTGGGTGCCTGGGCCGACGTGTACGAGGCCGCGCTCTCCCAGGACGAGAAGGAACTGATCAGCTCCCTGGCCAACCACGACGTCACACCACCGAAAGTCGGAGCGGAGGGCCCGGACGGCATCCCGCTCGACATCTGCTGGCCTACGCTGCGCGTCGCCGTGGCCTTCCCCCACATGCCGCCTGAGGACCGCACCGACCTGACCCGCCACGGCTGGCGGTTGGTGGCGCCCACGCCCGCCGAGGTCGTCGCTGCCCTGGCCCACGCTGCCGTCGAGACGGACGAAGGACACTGATGCCGACCATCATCATGGGAAAGCTCGCCAGCAAGATCGACGGCTCGGTCCGTGGAAAGGCGATGACCTTCCTGCAGAAGCTCGGAGTCGACGACGCCACCCCGGGCCTGCACGTCGAACCCATCCAGCACAGCGCCGACCCGCGGGTTCGCACCGGGCGGGTCGACGACTTCTGGCGGGCTGTCATGTTCCGCCTCGACGGCGACGGTGAAACCCACTACGTCATCCACGGCATCTGGCCGCACGACGACGCCATCGGCATCGCTCGACGCGTGCGGCTGAGGGTGAACCCGATCAACGGCCTGCCCCAGATCGAAGAGATCGAGCCTTCCCCAGACCCGACTCTGCTTCCCGACAAGACCACGACGAGGTCCACGAAGCCGCTGTTCGCCCGGCTCGGCCACGAACGCAGCGAACTCGTCGAGCGGCTCGGGCTCCCTGAAGACGTCGTCACCCAGGCCGTGGCCACCTCCGACGAGGACGGCATCCTCGACCTCGCACAGCGGTACGAGGGCTGGATCGGCACCATCCTGGTCGACCTGGCCGCAGGGGACGACATCGACGCGATCGTCCGACGCATGCAGCTGGAGAAGGCCTCCTCGTCCGGCGACGACGATGCCGACGTGTTGCAGTCACTCAAGCGGCCGGCCGCCGCGCTGCAGTACGCGTTCATCGACGACCAGGAGGAACTACGGCGGGTCATCGAAGGCGGCGACTTCGGTGCTTGGCGGATCTTCCTGCACCCCGAGCAGCGTCGCTACGTCGACCGCTCGTACAGTGGCCCGTTCCGGCTCTCGGGCGGAGCCGGCACCGGCAAGACCGTCGTGCTCGTCCATCGGGCCCGCGCACTCGCCCGCCACGACCCCGACGCCCGGATCATCCTGACCACCTTCACCACCAACCTCGCGGACGCCTTGGGCGACAGCCTCGGCCAGCTCGACCCGCGTGTGCCACAGGCCAAGGCCCTCGGTCAGCCCGGCGTGTACGTGACAGGTGTGGACGCGCTCGCCTCCGCAGTGCTACGGACCGCTGGTCGCGGCCTGGCCCCCGCGATGCGGGAGGTCCTCGGCGAGGAACGGTCGACGCCGCTGGCCCGCACCGCACCGAATCGTTGGCGGGAGGTCGTCGAATCGACCGGCACCATGCTGCCGTACGAGCTGGCCAACGAGACGTTCCTCGCCTCGGAGTACGCGCACGTCGTCCTACCCAACAAGGTGCACGACGAGGTCGGCTATCTACGGGTACGCCGACCGGGCCGAGGCGTCGCGCTGGACCGCGCCAAACGCCGAGCCGTCTGGGCACTCGTCGAGGCATACCGGGCCCGCTGTCGGGCCGACGGCGGCCTCGACTTCGCCGAGGCCGCCGCAGTCGCCGCAGCGCACCTGACGGTCGCCGACCCGCGTCCCGCCGATCACGTGCTCGTCGACGAAGGGCAGGATCTCGCGCCCACCCACTGGCTCCTGCTCCGTGCCGTCGTCGGGGAGCACGCCGACGACCTGTTCATCGCCGAGGACTCCCACCAGCGCATCTACGGCACCCGCGTCGTTCTCGGGCGGTACGGCGTCGCCATCGTCGGTCGCTCCCAGCGGCTCACCCTGAACTACCGGACCACGGCGCAGAACCTGCACTACGCCATGACGATCCTCGGCGGCGGCCAGTACGTCGGCCTGCAGGACGAGCCGGAAACCACCGGCTACCGATCGGCCCGCACCGGCCCGATGCCCATCATCGAACTCGTCGACTCCCTCGCCGAAGAAGCAGCGGTGGTCGTCCGACACGTGCGCACCTGGCTCGACGCCGGAAATCTGCTCGAGAACGTCGCCGTCCTGGTCCCCGACCGGTACCACCGCGACCGCGTCGTCACCGCTCTGACCGACGCCGGCATCGACGCCCGCGCCGTGGACCGTGACCGCCCCCCGGCAGGCCGGGTACCAGTACTCACGATGCACCGTGCCAAGGGCACCGAGTTCTCCAAGGTCCTGCTGGCCGCAGGCAAACCATCGCCGGCAGAGATGGAACGCCTCGCCTTGCTGGATCCTGCCGAGCGCGCGGACGCGGAGCTTCGGGCCCGGTCGTTGACCTACGTCGCGGCGACCCGGGCACGTGATGAGCTGATAGTGGTGCAGCGAAGCTGAAGCCGAGTAGGAGGCCTGGCAAGGAAGCCGCGTCCGATGTCAGATTGGGGATCAGGCAGCCGGACCGAGTCGGTGAAGCGGCGTGGGTGACGGTCACTACCGTCGTTCACGCACACCCCTTTCCAGGCCATTTCGAACATGCAAGCACCAGGAAGGGTCGTGGATGAGGCCGAGAAGAGTGACCTTGCTCGACATCGGGCTGGACTCGTCGTTCGATGCTGCAATGATGTTCGTCCAGTCGACACTGCAGAACATCAACGCCGGTTGTGAAGCCCCGATCGTGGACATCGACTTCGTTCGGTCACGTGATCCCGACACCGTGCTGTCCGCGTTCACTTCGTCATGCGACGTCCTACACGTCATGGCCCATGGCGACCACAGCGTCACGCCGTCGTTCACCAGCACGGACGGCGAGTTCACCGTGTCCTTCGAGCAGCTCGGGGAGGTCGCGGCAGGCAGGGGCAAGGGCATCTCGACCGGCGCCATCATCGCGGACGGCTGCAAGACCGGCACCGGCGCGTGGCTGAAGGCGGTACGGGACTGCCTCCAGGGCGAGGCCACCTATGTGGGCACCTCTTCCCTCATCGGCTGGCACGAGAGCGGCGTGTTCAGCTCCGCCTTCTACGGAGCCCTGTTCCGCAACCGTGGACGCGGCGTGAAGCCTGCCGACCAGGCTCAAGACGCCGCCACCCGGGCCATCGACGCGTATGCCCTGCTGACGGACAAGAACTGTCCATTCAAAGTCACGACCCTCAAGCCGAGTCAACGAGCCCGGACGCTGCTGAGCTGACAGGGGCGTCGACCAAGCACACGGTCACGAAGCGCTCGACAGGTTGGCCCCCCAGAGGGATCGCACCTCGCGACCTGCAGGTCGCGCTCACCCCAGACCGACCGCCGGATCTGGACGCCAGTCGATGATCCGTCAGCACGACAACTCGGTCTGCATCACAAGACGTTGCGGAACCGGATCAGCCAGAGCAGGCCGGCAGACGCTGCGCTGACGAAGACCGCGTAGGGCCGGCCGACAGCGTCGTCGGCCGGCCCTACGCGACTGGTGGAGGCGAAACTTCGAACTATGCCGGCCTTGCGGTGCTACCGCGTCGGGGGACGATGGCGGCGGTTGCTTCGGCGGCGGCGTGTGAGAGTTCGGGGAGGACGGCGCCGTAGAAGGTGGCGGTGAAGTGTGGGCTGGAGTGGCGGAGTCGGTTGGAGATGACTTTCATGTGGACGCCGGCGGCGAGTCCCATGGTGGCGGCACCGTGGCGGAGGTCGTGGAGTCGGATGGGTGGTAGTCCGGCTTGGGTGGCGAGGTGGTGGAAGTGGTCGGTGACGTCGGCAGGGTGGAGCCGCCCGCCAGTGGGGGTGGTGAACACCAGTCCGGTCTTGGTCCAAGTAGTGCCGGCGGCGAGGCGTTCGCGGTTCTGTTGGGCGCGGTGGGTGCGCAGGACGGTGATGGTTTCGGTGTCGAGGGCGATGGTGGCTTCGCTGTCGGTGGTTTTGGGGGTGTCGATGGTGGTGGCCCAGCCTTGTTGGACGAGTTGCCAGCGGACGGTGAGGGTGTTGGCGTCGAGGTCGAGGTCGTCCCAGTGCAGTCCGCAGGCTTCGCCTCGGCGGAGGCCGGTGAAGGTGATGAGGTGGTAGAGGGCGTAGAGGCGGTCGCCTGCGTCGTGGGTGTGGTCGAGGAATCGTCCGGTGTGTTCGGGGGTCCAGATCATGACGGGGCTGGGGGTTTTGCCGGTGTCGCGCCAGGTGCGGATGCGTTGGTCGGTCCAGATGGTGGGCTTGGGTGGTCGGGCGCGGGGTAGCTCGATCAGGAGGGCGGGGTTGATGTCGAGGTAGCGGTGGCGGCGCATCGCGTCGTTGAGTGCCTTGCGCAGGGTGGCGTGGATAACGTGCATCGTCCTCGGTCCCACGATCCGCTGGTTCTTGACCTGGTCACGTTTAGCCGGGTCCCGGCTGGCGCGCAGAGTCGCGATGGTGGTGTTGCGTTCGGCGATGGCTTCGTACATGGCGTCGATGTGGCCGGGGCGGAGCCGGTCGATGCGCAGATGCCCGAGGTGCGGGATCAGGTAGAGGCGGATGTGGCCTTCGTAGGAGCGCAGGGTGCCTTTCTTGATGTTCTTGCGTCCGGCGAGCCAGTCGGTCAGGTAGTCGGCCATCGTTGGTAGTTCGGTGGGGGTGATGTCGAGGTGCAGGGTGCGGCGGACCTGGTCGGGGGTGGGTACGGGTGCGCCGGTTTTGACGGCGGTTTCGATGAGGTCGCCGGTCTTGACCATGACGTGGGGGTCGGTGGGGTCGGGGACGGCGAGGGCGGCGCGGATGCGGTCGAGGATGGTGTCGGCGTCGGTTTGGGTGGGGTAGGGGCCGTGGCGCAGTGTGCGGCGGGTGCCGTCGTTGCGGGCGGGGATTTCGATCTGCCAGTGCCATTGGCCGTGGTTGCGGGACCATCCGCCGCCGGGGCGGCGCAGGTCAGGGCAGGATCGTCCCAGCCGGCGGCCCGTGGTGTCGCGGCAGCCGCAGCGTTTGAAGATGGAGCCTTTCACTGGTCGTCTCCGGGGTGCTCGACGTGGTGCCGCCAGCGGTGGTGGGTGTAGTCCGCTGGTGGCGGGGTCGTTGCATCCACGCTCGACACCACGCCGGGATCAAGTCGCCGGCCACCGGCAGGGTCCGGGGCGGATTGGTCGAGGAGGAGGAGTCGGAGAAGGCCGGTGACGGGGACGATGATGCGGGTCCCGGCGCGGATGAGCGGTGTGGGGAAGGTGTCGGTGGCGGCGAGCCGGTAGGCCTGGGACCGGCTGATCCCGAGGACCGCCGCGGCGGTGGGCAAGGTGGTGGCGGCACCGAGCGCGCGGATCCGCTCAGCGGTCCACGGCACGTTGGTAGACGGGGGTGGGCTGGTCGGTTGGGTGTCATGGTTCGGGGTGGTGTGGGCGTTCATGGGGCGGGGTCTCCTGACTGCGGTGGATGCGGTGCAGAGGTACGCATGGTGGTAGGCGTGGCGGGTTCCGGTGCTGTCGACGGGGTGCTGCGGTCGGCGGATTCGGGAGTCTGCTGGTCGATGGGTAGGGCTAGTGGGGCCTGGTCGGCTTTGAGGATCTTCAGTAGCTGGGACGCGCGGGTGTTGGACACGGTGTGACCGGTAGCGCGCAGCGCGGTGGCCAGGGCAGCACGGGTGAGCGGCTGGCCTTCGGCGGCGAGGTCCTCCTGGGCGCGTCTGGCGACCAGGAGCAGGACGTCGGTGTCGTTGTCGGTGGGGTGGGTGGACGGTCCGCGCCGCGACGGCCGACGCTGGCGGACCGGTCCCCCGGTCCGGGAGTGGTCCGGTCCGGTGTGCGGGTGGTCGTTGCTGGTGTCGTGGACGGTCCGCGCGGGCAGACGCCAGTCCCCGGTCGGCAGGGCGGGCTGGGCGTCGGCGCGGTCCGCCGGAAGCTGGCTTGCGGTGGCGATGGGCTGGTCCGCTGGCCGGGCGGTGGACGGGTTCGTGCCGGCTGGTGTGGGTTCGGGTGGGGTGTTGGTGTAGCCGAGGGCAATCTTGACCATGACCAGGAACCCGAGCGCCGGCACGGCCGCGGCGGCCCAGCCGATCGGGGACGGCTCGGCCTCCACGACCTGCGCCGCGAGCGACAACGTCACCGCGCAGGCCAACACCGCCGCCGGAAACATCGCCGACACCTGCGCCCGCTTACGGCGGCGCAGTTCCAGGCCGGAGGCGATGGACATCAGCTCCAGTACGATCGCGTCCGCCCATGCCAACCAGCCCGGCTGGCCGTGAGCGGCGGCGACGTTGTGGACGTGGGTGAAGCTGGCCGCACCCGCCGCCCCACCAATCGCCAACATGATCACGACCTGGACAGCTCCCTCTGCCGGGCTCCGTCCCGGACCAGCGTCCGAGTCACCGGGTGCGGTCGTAGCCGACCCCCTCCCCCGGCCGGACCACCAGCACGCCCCGTCCGCCCGCGCCTGCGGACCGGACCAGCGGACGGACGGTCCCCGCGTGCCGGACCAGCACCGTGGATAACTCGGTCCGGGGCCGGTCCGCGGACCGGCCACGCGGGTGCCGGGACGATACCTCCGTCCGCTCGCTGTCAGGGCTGCCCGGTGCTGTCGCTGGTCTGTCAGCAGCCTTCGGTGAGACGCTGACAGACCAGTGACAGAACGGCTTCGGGGTCGTCGCCGTCGCACATGCCGACCGCACGATGAAGAGGTCCGGGGAGATGTCGTCGGTCATGCCGCCTCCCCGGTCGGGTCACGGTCGTCGAGGACCCAGGTCGACAGGTCAGCCAGCGTGGATCGTTGTCCGCCGTCGCCGGCCACCGCCCATACCGCCTCGGCGGGGCACAGGCCCGCCGTGGTGGCGTGGTCGCGGGCACCGGTAGCCACCGGCATCCGCGGCGGCGTCTCGGCCCACATCCGGCGTAGGTTGCGTTCCCGGGCGGCGGAGTGCAGCCAGAACAGCACCGGCCACGCCCGCCCCATCGCGGCGAACCACTCCCGGTAGCCGACCAGCTTGTGGACCAGCACCGACAGCGGCTCGCCACCGGTGTCGTACTCCACGAAGAACGGCACCCGGCCACCCCGCACCATCCACAGGCCGTAGCCGTCCGGACGTACCCGAGGTTGGTAGGCGCGCACCAGAGCCGGATCCTGCGGTCTGGTGAACACCCCCGACCGCCGGCACGCCGCCTCCGACAACCACTCCCCCAACCGGGCATCAGGATGAGTGCGGGCGTAGCCGGCAAGGTCGGTGAAGAAGCCGTTCACCCCCAGGCGGTGCTCCAAAGTGCGGCTCGACGTCCAACGGCGCCGCTCCACCCGGGCGTGATCACGCCGAGGCGGACGCTCGTCACGACCAGCGGCAACGACCTCCGCACCGAGCTGATCGATCACGTAGTGATACGGGTACGAGCCACCGTCAGCGCGCTGCGGGCGGAACCGCGCCACCAACCGCAACCGATACAAGATCCGCAACCGCCGCTGACAGAAATCCAGAGACGGAAACAGGGCATGCGCGATCTGGAACGACGTCAACACCCCGTGGTCGTAGAGCCAGCCCAGCAGCACACGGTCACGGGCGGTCAGTTGGGACTGGACCCGAAGGACCGGATCATCCACCAGCCACCACCTCCCCTCCTGTAGGGAATGCCAGCCCCAGGGGGAGAGACCCGAGACCACGCAGGGTCTATCGCAGGACAAGCCAGCAGCGCTGACAGCCGACCTGACCAGCGGTGTGAGACGGAACAGGGGGTCCGTCGGGGCGTCCGGTTGAAGACTGACCTCAACACCGACGCCAACCCGGACCCCGCAACGGGCACTGAAACGGAATCTGTCACCGCCACCGGCACCGAGCCGGAGCGCACAGAAACGAGATGAACCACGAACACAACAACTCCTTGATCGAAAACAATGAGAATGCGCGACGACATCCACGACGCCGCAGGGATACACAGCCACAGCCAGTGCGACGGACTACGGAGAAGCGCACTGCGGAGTTGCCAACCAACACCCCGACCGGGCATCCGGTCGACCCGAGAGCGGATGAGGACAGCAACGACCGACACGACCACCAGAAAGGCAGTCGCGACAGCAAGAACCGCGACAGCAGCTACGGAGACAGGGCCGCTTAACGCCGCGCCGGCAGACGGCGCGGCACAGCGAGGGACAAATGCCTCGAAAGCCGTCGACATCACGGCTCGGGTGGGGCGTCGACTCAACCCGCCGGAGAAAGACCCTTCATCGCGAACCCCCTACCACTCAAAACCAACGACGACCCGCGACGCTCCTCCAGGAACGTCGCCAGCCTGCCCATTGGACCCGGCAGACAGACCGCCACGCGGTCACGTCCGTACCAGTACGCCTCCCCGGCAGAGCCCTGTCAACCAGCGCCACCAGCAGCCGATCACGACGTCTCCGGACCCAGCCGGACGCACCGACACCCACCAACCCGCACTGGACCCCAGCGGCACAAATCCACGCCCGAAACAGGCAGAAAAATCTTGACCAACGCTCGTAAACGTCTCACTTCATGAGACGGTCTTCTGACCCGAAGCACACTTACGGGCCAGGAATCGAGCCCGGAGAGGGCCCGTTCGCATGACCGAGACGCAGACGACCTCCGCCTCTCACACCGCCCGACGCGGCTTCTGGTGCCCAACTTGACGGTGTGATCCTCAGAGACCAGGCCGAACTACGCCCCACCCCACCCCCACCAATCTCGGGGCCGCCTCATACCACGCGCACGGCCTGCCGCCGCCCCAGTCCCACATCGAGCGGTCACGATTGAGCCGATCCCACCACCTCATGCCGACCGGCCAGCAAGGTCGAGACGCTCACCCAGCGCCACGGGGTAACACTTCACCCTCACCGCGCCAAACAGCTCGGCTCGGCTCGGGGCGCACGTTGATCCACCGAAGGGCACACGGCACAATCGCCAGGTGATCAGCAGCGTGTTCTTCGATGTGGGCGAGACCATCGTCGACGAGTCTCGGGAGTACGGCACCTGGGCAGACTGGCTCGGCGTACCACGCCACACCTTCTCCGCCGTCTTCGGCGCAGTCATCGCCCGCGGCCTCGACTACCGGGAAACCTTCCAGGTCTTCCGACCAGGATTCGACCTGACCCAGGAACGGCAACGCCGCACCGCAGCAGGACAACCCGAATCATTCACCGAAGACGACCTCTACCCCGATGCCCGACCCTGCCTGGCCGCGCTACGCGCGGCAGGGCTCCACGTCGGCCTCGCCGGCAACCAGACAGCACGCGCAGAAACCATCCTGCGCGCCCTGAACCTCCCAGTGGACGTGATCGGCACCTCGGACGGCTGGGGCGTAGAGAAGCCCTCCCCCGCCTTCTTCGACCGCGTAGTCACCGAAGCCGGTTGCCCAGCCGACCAGGTGCTCTACGTCGGAGACCGCCTCGACAACGACATCCGACCAGCACAAGAAGCAGGTATCCCCACCGCACTCATCCGCCGAGGCCCCTGGGGACACATCCTCAACGACACAGCGATCAGCGACCGCTGCCTGTTCCACCTCGACTCACTCACCGAACTACCCGACCTCATCCGCAAACACAACAAGCCGACCACCTGACCACTGCCCAACCGCTCGAATGAAGCTGCCCAGCACGCGGTAAGCGGCAGATGAGGATGCCGCTCAACCAGGCCGAGGAGGCCCTACCGTGTCGCGGCACCGTTCACATGCTTGGGTCAGGATCGCCGAGTGGTCTTGCGTTGCCACTCGTTTTTCCACGCCCGTACTTGGAACTGAGGAAACCCAACGGACTGGCCGAGGCTGGTGACGTCGTCCGGAAGCCGGGTTTGTGCCTTGGCGAAGGCCGTGGGAGCGAGGGCGGAGGAGAACGCGACGTCGCTGCGGATCTGGGCGCCGATGAGATTCCGTTGCCATTCGTCGGTATGCGCCTGGATCGGGTGCGTGAAGTCGCCGAGGGGTCGCAGCCGCGTTGGTGCCAGAATTGCGTCAAGGCGAGTGTATATAGCCGGATACCGCCCGCCCGCCGCGCCGATTACGACAAGCACGCCACCCGGGCTTAACGCAGTCGCCAGCCGTTCAATCTCCGCCGCAAATTTTCCTGTAATGTCAGTGTTGGTAAGGAAATTGCACATTACGATTAGGTCGTATGCGCTCGGCGGATAGTTGCCGTCCTCGATGGCGAACTGTCGGGCGGTGTGCATGCTGATGTCGTCGTCGCTACGCTCGAACTCCGCACGAATGGCCATGGCGCTTCCATCGATGGCAGCCTCGTGCTCGCGGCGCACCGAGAACCCTTCCAAGTCATCGTAAGTGATCCCGAACGGCAGGACCGAGCCGTCGGCCTCAGGACCCTTTCTGGCGTAGAGCTCCTCGGAGAACTGGTGAAGCAGCCGGGACCAGGCCGGACCACGGTCGATGGCGTGCAGTATCCGTGCGGAGGCGGTGACTACGCCCAGCTCGGAGGTGGCGATGAAGGCTCGCAGATCGTCGTAGAAGTCCCGCACGGCAAACAGGGCCGGCGCCCACCTCCATGATGGACAACCGGTTGCGGCGTAGCGGCAGGTGTCCGGCGATGAAGAGTCGGTCGAGAACCTGCAGGACCCGTCCGTACCGGTCCGACAAGTGCCAGATCAGGTATGCCACAGTCTCGGCATCTGAATCGAAGGCGAGCCGGTCGCAGTTGGCGAGGATATCGGGGTAACGGGTGACGATGTCTTTCGCGGACGGGGTGAGCAAGGCGCGGCGGGCGATGGTGCTCACTGCCGCAGTCATGTTGATCAATCGTCGGTGTCGCAGGGAGTCCTTCGACGACCGCCAGGCCGCCCAAGAGTCAGCGTGGTCGCGCAACCAGCGGCCCGCCCGCCACTGCGCACTAGCTTGATCTTTAACCTGCGGCGCGGTGGCATCGACCCCGGCTGATCATGGAGACAGCCCTTGATCGATCATTCCTCTTGTCTAGGGAAGAAG
>NZ_JBIUCH010000028.1:0-82191 GCF_044548625.1 Micromonospora sp. NPDC051925
TTTTACGCCATTCACCGACGACCCGCTGGCGAGGGCCCGGCCCTCAGACCGTCTACAAACCCACACTGGACGAACGCTCTCGAATCACCCACTCACACCGCAGGTCGCAGCCGCTGTGACCAACTTCGTCCGACAAGGCGACTGACTGCCCGTGTCACCGGAAGTTCGCCACATGCGCGAGACCAGGCAGGTTGGCATGTACAACCAGGCTTCCGCACAGCCCTGCGGACCTCCGGTTGCGCCCGCCCGCTGCGGCCACGGGGGCGCACCAACCTCACACCCACTCGCACCTGCGACCTTGGAGCAACAACGATGATCACCCCGCACCGCGAACCTCACCAGCGTCACCGGCCCGGCTCACACCCACCCTCACTGCACGGTCTGGCCGAACCCGTTGTGGCCGGCGCTTCAGCGGTCAGTGCCGATCTCCGTTCTACCGTCCGTCTTGATCCTGACCGCCAACCTGACCCCTCACGGCCGCTCACAGCCCAGGTCAGCCCCGCTGTCAGGAGTCTGGGACCGCTCCAGACAGACCCTCCAATCTCGGGTCTCTCCCCCAGGGCTTGTGCCCATGGGTAAACACCTACCGACTGCGGACCCGCTGCTGCGCCTGCAGGCCAGCATCACCGCCCGCGACGACCGGCTCCTGGGCTGGCTCTACGACCACGGCGTGCTCACCACCGACCAGATCGCCGCCGCCCTGTTCCCATCCCTGGACTTCACCCAACGCCGGCTACGCCGCCTCACCGCCCTGCGAGCAGTGGACCGGTTCCGACCAAACAAAGCCGACGGAGGCTCGCACCCCTACCACTACGTCCTGGACCAACTCGGCTACGACCACGTCCACGCCCAACGCGGACTCCCACGAGGCCGCCGGGACCAGGCCCGCCGCCGCAAACACTCCCTGACGAACCGACCGGACCTGCCGCACCTGCTCGGCGGCAACCAGGTCTTCATCGACCTCGCCGCCCACGCCCGCACCCACCCCGACAGCGACCTCGTCCGCTGGGAGCCCGCGTCGGCCTACCACGAACCGGGCACCCTCTACCGCGAAGGCGGCGACCCGCACATCATCATCGCCGGAGCGACCGGCTTCCCCCGGCCGGACGGGGCCGGGGTGTGGACCGAGCGCGAACGGTCCGTGCCGTTCTTCCTCGAGTACGACACCAGCGGTGAGAACCTGCAGGTCCTCATCGACAAAATCATCAAATACGAGCGGCTCTACCTCCTGAGCACTTGGGCGTGGCCGGTGCTGTTGCACCTCCCCTCCGCACGACGCGAGGCGAACCTGCACCATCGGATCGCCGGCATCAGCTTGGAAGCGGTCATCGCCACCACCACCGCCGAACTACGCAACGCCATCGCCGCCAGCCCCGCCCACCAGATCTGGCAACTACCCGGCCGTACCGGCCGTCACCGCCTCATCGACCTGCCCTACACCGACACCCACCACGACGACCAATACCCCACCCACGACCAGCCCACCCCGGACGAGCGGGCCGGCCAATGAGGGGAGCGGAACACACGGCGGCGTGGGGGGGGCCGCCCGCCCCCCCCCCCCCCCCCCCCCGGGGGGGGGGGGGGGGGCCCCGCGGGGGGGGGGGGGGGGGGGCGGCCCCCAAAGCACGCGGCAGGGGGGGGGACGCCCCCCCGCGCGCCCCCCCCCCCCCCCCCCCCCCGCCCCCCCCCCCCCCCCCCCCCCCCCCCCCCCCCCCCCCCCCCCCCCCCCCCCCCCCCCCGGACCGTGGACGGCCTGCGTCACCGCATGGACCGTTGGGCATGGCCTGCGCGCCATAGTCACGGTCGAGGCTGGCGAGAGCTCCCGACGGGGCACACCAATGTCGCGGAGTGGACTACGAATCCACGCAGCGTAACCGCGTAAACTTCAGCTCGGTGTTCGGCGGCAGGCTGGTAGTTTCTGCACCTAAAACTCTGGACCTTGGCTTCTGGCTTCTCAAGTCCGAGCGTGCTGGGTTGGCGACCATCTCGAACGCCCAAGCTTGCCGAGGATTTGTGGGCGGCGGCACTTGATGTTGACGATCCGTTCGGTACCGTAGCAAGCGGTAAACTACATAGCTGTGGTTCGCCATGGGTCTGCAGTTTCACACGAGCGAGAGATCAGGTCACAAACATGGCGCAGCGCAAGGCGGTAGTCCTCCTGAGCGGCGGCTTGGACTCGGCGACGGTGCTGGCGATCGCCCGGAACGAAGGGTACGAGACCTTCGCGCTGAGCTTCAGGTACGGACAACGCCACACGGTCGAGTTGCAGGCGGCAGAGCGCGTCGCCGCCGCACTGGGAGCGACCAAGCATGTGGTAGCCGACATTGACCTGCGGGTCTTCGGTGGATCGGCGCTCACCGACGCGTCGATCGCGGTACCGCATCACGACAGCGTTGGCGACCTCTCGGCCGATGACATTCCCGTCACCTATGTCCCAGCACGCAACACGATCTTCTTGTCGTTCGCCCTGGCATGGGCCGAGACGCTTGACGCGTCGGACGTTTTCATTGGGGTCAGCGCACTCGACTACAGCGGCTACCCGGACTGCCGCCCGGAGTACATCAAGGCCTACGAGGAGATGGCGAACCTGGCTACTAGGGCTGGGGTCGAGGGCCGCCAGAGACTGAAGATCCACACCCCTCTGATTCAGTTGACCAAGGCAGACACCATCCGGCGAGGCCTCGAACTAAATGTGGACTACGCCCTCACCCACAGTTGCTACGACCCGGTCGACGACCGCGCCTGCGGCACGTGCGACTCGTGCCTCCTCCGCAACCGCGGCTTTGCCGAGCTGGGAATGACCGATCCGGCTTTGACGACGTCACAGAGCTGAACAGGGCTATGTACAAGATCAAGGAGATCTTTTACACCCTGCAGGGTGAAGGCAGCCACGCTGGTCGACCCGCAGTCTTCTGCCGGTTCGCGTCCTGCAACCTGTGGACCGGACGGGAGACCGACCGGCACCGCGCGATCTGCCAGTTCTGTGACACCGACTTCGTCGGCACTGACGGGCCTGGCGGGGGCCGTTTCGCCAGCGCCGCGGACCTCGCGATAGCGGTGGCCAAGACATGGCAGGGCCTGCCGCACTCCCGTAGCAAGCCCTACGTGGTGTGCACCGGCGGGGAGCCGTTGCTGCAACTCGACGATGACGCCGTGGCGGCGCTGCACGCCGAGGGCTTCGAGGCTGCGGTGGAAACTAACGGCACCAAACCGGCGCCCGCTGGCCTCGACTGGATCTGTGTCAGTCCCAAGGCCGGCGCTGATCTGGTGTTGACGGCCGGCGATGAACTGAAGCTCGTCTATCCCCAGCCCGCCGCGATGCCTGAGCTTTTCGAGGACCTCGCGTTCACGTTCATGCGGTTGCAGCCGATGGACGGCCCAGAGCAGGAGGCCAACACCCGCGCAGCGGTGGCCTACTGCCTGGCTCACCCGCAGTGGCAACTGAGCCTGCAGACCCACAAGTACTTAGGAATAGCCTGATGGAGATTTACCGCGAGTTCACCTTCGAGGCCGCCCACCGGCTTCCTCGCGTGCCCGACGGGCACAAGTGTGCCCGCCTCCACGGCCACTCCTACAAAGTGCAGGTACACGTCCGCGGGGACGTCGATCCGGCGACGGGCTGGGTGATGGACTTCGCCGAAATCAAGAAGGCGTTCCGCCCACTGCACGACCAACTCGACCACTACTACCTCAACGATGTCCCCGGGTTGGACAACCCCACCAGCGAAAACCTTGCCCGCTGGATCTGGGAACGACTCATCGATCAACTGCCGCTGTCAGAGATCCTCGTCCGGGAAACCTGCACGTCAGGCTGCGTCTACCGAGGCGACGCATGACGATCAGTGAGATCAGGGGCGACAGCTTGCAAGACGTTCAGGCCCTGCCGGACACTCGGGGCATCGCCCTCGACGAGGTCGGTGTCGAGGGCCTTCGTTACCCCCTGCTCATCTCCGACGCGCGTGGCAACAAACGCGAGACCGTCGCGACAGTCACCATGTCGGTGAGCCTCGCCGACCACGTCAAAGGCGCCCACCTGAGCCGCTTCGTCGACGTGCTGCACACCTGGCGCGACCGACTCAGCAGCCAAGCCGTCACCTTGATGGCCGACGACCTGCGCCAACGCATGGGCTGTGCCACCGCCCGCGTCGCTCTCACCTTCCCGTACTTCCTGGAACGCCTCGCCCCAGTTACCGGCATCGCCTCGTTCATGGACTACACCTGCACCCTGACCGCCGCCGCCAGCGACCGTGGGGACGAGGTGGTGCTCGCCGTGAAGGTGCCGGTCACCAGCGTGTGCCCGTGCAGCAAAGCGATCAGCGACCGCGGCGCCCACAACCAACGCGGCTGGGTCACCATCGACGCCCGCCCACACACCCCCGCCACCGGCCTGTGGTTCGACCACCTCATCGACATCGCCGAGGCAGCCGGATCATCGCCGGTGTATGCGCTACTCAAACGTCCGGACGAACGCCACGTGACCATGGCCGGCTACGACAACCCCGTCTTCGTTGAGGACATGATCCGCACCGTCGCCGGGGCACTGGTCCACGACGTCCGCATCGCCGAGTACCGGATCCGCGTGGTCAACGACGAAAGCATCCACAACCACGCCGCCTACGCGCAGATCCCCTGGACGCTGACCGCGACGACTCGGGACTCCACCGATGGCTAGCAGCGGTCACTCCGGCCCGGCCAACGTGCACGTTGTGGTCACCTGCAGCAACCGGAAACGACACACAGTGCCAGACCGGTTACGCGTGGGTAACCTCCATGAAAGCAGTCCAGGTCAGCGGTTCGCCACCTGGACAGACCGACTGTTGACCAGTTCTGCCAGCAACTTCCCTGCCGTTGATCTGTACGCCGGTGAGCATTGGCAGATTGCCCGGACCCTGCCCGACCAGATCGCACCGCGGGCCGCGACGTTATGGGTCTGCTCAGCAGGCTACGGGTTCATCGCCGCATCGGCGGCGATCCGACCGTATGCGGCAACGTTCGCCTCGGGCGGGGTCGATTCGGTCGGTGAGGATAAATCCGCCGCCCGCGACTGGTGGACAAGGCTGACCGAGTGGCCTGGCCCTGACGCAGACCAACCGCGGTCATTCGCGGACCTAGCCCGTCGTGATCCACACGCCACGATCATCGCGGTGCTCTCTGACGCCTACCAGCGAGCCTGCGCCACGGACGTCACCGTTGCGGCCAGTCTGTTGCACGACACGCAGCAACTATCGGTTGTCGGGCCATCCACTAATGACCTTGAAGACCTCGTCGTACCGGTGACCGCCAGGCTGCAACCTCACCTCGGCGGCAGCCTGCTATCGCTCAACGCTCGCGTCGCAGCGTTCCTGCTGCGCTCGTCGGTCGATGACGATCACGACCTACGGCGCGAACGACTGCGCGAGCGTGTGGAACAGACAACGCAAGCAACGCCGGTTCCCGCAACTCGCACCGCTGGACAGCGTCTTACCGACGAAGAGGTGCGCGCCTTCATCCGTGGGCATGCGGGCGAACGGGCAGCCACCGCGACGGGCTTGCTGCGACGCCTTCGCCTGTCAGGACGGTCATGTGAGCAGGCCCGCTTCGGGCAACTCTTCGCCGAGGTAATGGCATGGAGGGCGCGCCCCTGATGCCTGCCTCACCGCCTCCCAACAGCATGGTCCGTCGGGCCTTGTGCATCGCGCAGAGCACCGAATATCCCCTCTATGTCTTCACCCTCCGGGCCGAGGAGATTTTGCAGGTCGCAGACATCTCCCGGGTCAGTCGTGACCATGCCGGCAAGCTCATCGGCTACCAACGCCCTGAGGTGCGCAAACATATCCAGGAGATCGTCGAGTACCTCAACAGCGACGCTGCGGTCTTCCCCAACCCGATCATCATGGCGTTGTCGTCGAGAGTGCACTTCAAGAAGATCCGCGGCGACCGGCTCCCAGGAGATGAGCTCGGCATTACCGGCACGCTCACCATCCCCATGGCGGAAAACGGTCGGCCGAAACCCGCGTGGATCGTCGACGGGCAGCAACGCGCGGTGGCGCTGTCCCGCACGCGGCGCAAAGACTTCCCCGTCCCAATCACCGCGTTCGTCGCCGACGCCGTGAAGGTCCAACGCGATCAGTTCCTGCGCATCAACAACACCCGGCCGTTGCCACGCGGCTTGGTGACGGAGTTGCTCCCGGCGGTCGACAGCCCACTGCCGACGCGGCTGGCCATTCGCCGGGCTCCGTCGGAGCTATGCGACGTGCTCAACACCGACGAACGCTCACCGCTGCGGGGGATGATCAAACGAGCGTCGACGGACAAGTCGCAGACCGCTCTCGCGGTGATCACCGACACAGGGTTCGTCGAACTGATCAAAGACAGTTTGACATCGGCCGGGTGCCTGTTCCCGTATCGGGACGTGGGCCGCAACGAGACCGACTTCGACGGCGTCCTGCACGCCCTCTACACCTACTGGGGTGCCGTGCGGGACACCTTCCCCGACGCCTGGGGGAAACCGGCCGCCAAGAGTCGATTGATGCACGGCGCAGGGATACGCGCCATGGGTCACCTCATGGGCCGGGTGCTCGGCATCGTCGATCCCCGCGCAGCGGACGCGCCTCGCCTGATCCGCGAGCACCTTGCGTTGATCGCCCCGTACTGTCGCTGGACTTCGGGCACCTGGGACGAGCTCAACATGCGGTGGAACGAGGTCGAGAACACCCCCCGCGACATCCAGGCATTGTCCAACTACCTCATCCGGGTGCACCGCAACGCCCAGGCGGAGCAGCGATGAAATTCTTCTTTCCTGACAGCCAGGACCAGGTCGATCCGAGCTTCGACTTCATCACCGAAGAACGGGACCCGTTCCGTGTCCGGCAACGCGACGACCTGTACGCGCACGAGGTCCTGACCCAAGCGCCGTTCGACGGGCTGCTGGTGTCCAAGGCCATCGTGGATGGGCTGGCCAGCGGCACCACGGGCAAGTACACCGGAGCACAACGCCACCGCCTCTATCGTGAAGGCGCCGCGAAGTTCTTCCGGCTCGACAACGGCCATACCCCGTTGGAGATCATGGGCGACTGCGGTGCCTTCTCCTACGTTGCCGAAGAGTGGCCGCCGTACACCGTTGATGAAGTCATCGATTTCTACGACGGATGCGGCTTCAACTACGGCATCGCCGTCGACCACGTGATCTTTCAGTACGAGCCCGCTACGTCACGCGACGATCCCAAGGCGCAGGAATGGGTCCGCCGCCAGAAGATCACCCTCGATTTGGCCCAGGAGTTCTGGGATCGGTGCGACGCCCGCAACGTCAGCTTCGCCCCTGTCGGCGTTGCCCAGGGCTGGAGCCCGCAGTCCTACGCGGACGCGATCGCGGAACTGCAGCGCATCGGCTACACCCGCATCGCGCTCGGCGGCATGGTGCCGCTGAAGACCAATGAAATCCTCGCCTGCCTACGAGCGATCGACCAGGTCCGAGAGTACTCCACCCAACTGCACCTTCTCGGTGTGAGCCGCGTCGGCGACGTGCCGACGTTCGCCAGCCACGGCGTCACCAGCTTCGACAGCACCTCACCGTTCCGCCAGGCATTCAAGGACGACCGGGACAACTACTACACCCCCACCCGTACCCATGTCGCCCTGCGCGTTCCGCAGGTGGACGGCAACGCGAAGCTCAAGGCCCGGATCCGCTCTGGCGAGATTGGCCAGGGCGAGGCGATGGCGCTCGAGCGGACTGCCCTCACCCTTTTGCGCGAGTACGACGCAGACAAGACTGACCTCGAGCCGGTCTTGGAGGCACTCGTCGCCTACAGCGCGCTGTGGGACGGCGGCAAGTCCGACCGCAGCGAGCAGTACCGTGCGACGTTGGCGGCTCGGCCGTGGCGCGACTGTCGTTGCGATCTCTGTGTCGCCGTTGGGATTGAGATCGTCGTGTTTCGGGGCTCCGAGCGCAACAAACGGCGCGGCTTCCACAACCTGTACGTGTTCGAACAGCGTCTCCGCGCACAACGAGGAAGGACAACCGCGTGACCAAGACCCGGACCGAGGCGTCCGCTGACTCCGCCGTCACCCAGGAGTTGCGCCTGCCCGCCTTGGAGATCCAGCAGGGCCGCGGGCGCCTTCTCTACACCTTCGCCATGGACGGCAAGCTCGTACCCAAGATCGCTACAGTCTCCCGCATCCGCCGCGACGAGGACGCCCTGCTGCACGGCTACCAACGGCCCGAGGTCCTCGCCCACGTCGCGGCGATCCGCCGATACATAGAAACCGACGCCAGCCCCCTGCTCCCCAACGCCATCGTCATCGCGTTCGACGAACGGGTGCGCTTCGAGCCAGGCCAGACGGAATCCGACAGCCCCGGCTACGTGCGCAGCGGAACTTTGATCATCCCGATCACCGAAGGCCCTGATCACGACAGGCCCGGCTTCATTGTGGATGGCCAGCAGCGCAGCGCCGCGATCCGCGACGCCAGGGTCGATGCTTTCCCAGTGAGCATCAGCGCCTTCATCACGAACAAGACCGCAGATCAGCGCTCACAGTTCATCCTCGTCAACTCCACCAAGGCGCTGCCGAAGGGGCTCATCCACGAACTCCTGCCCGGAGCCTCGGGCGCGCTGCCCACTCCGCTACGGGTACGTCAACTGCCGGCAACCCTGCTCGAGGGGCTCAACTTCGACGCCCGGTCTCCACTCAACCGGATGATCCAGACCCCGACCAACCCGTCCGGCGTCATCAAGGACAACTCGGTCTTGAGGATGCTGGAGACCAGTTTGAGCGACGGCGCCCTCTACCGGTTCCGCAACGACGAGGCGCTGCCGACCACCGGCTATATGTTGACCGTCCTGTTCAATTTCTGGACCGCTGTCAGCCAGGTCTTCCCCGAAGCGTGGGGCAAGCCGCCCCGCAAGTCGCGCCTCATGCACGGCGTCGGAATCATCAGTATGGGCTACCTCATGGACGCCATTAGCCATGCGCGTGAGGAGGGCGACGGGATCGTCGAGGTTGAGGAGTTCGCCGCCCACCTCAAGTCGATCGCCGATGACTGCCGCTGGACCGACGGTGAGTGGGACTTCGGCAACGGCATCGTTCGCAGGTGGAACGACATCCAGAACACGCCTCGTGACATCAAGCGCGTCGCGGATTTCCTGCAGGTCAGGTACCGGAATAGGTAGTGAAGCATCGATTGCGCGCGGCGACTTTAGGTGTTGCGGTGGGCTGAGGCGGATTCGGGTCGGCCCTACGTCACAGCCACGGCCGCCAGGCTCGGCAGACCGGACGGTGGTGGGAGAGCGTCGTCGTGACCCCTGAGGTCACCGGCGGCGCCGCACCGGGTCCGAACCGCGCTTGGCTGGGAAGCGGGAGGCGCCCTAGAGGAGACCGTGAACCCATCTCAGGAGTTGGGTTGGTCTTTTGGGCTTTTCGGCTGATCATGTGCGCACCGCTGCTGCTGCCCCACGCCAGAGATAGTCGATACCCTGCGTTGGTGCGTTTAGGTGCCGATCCGTCCACAGGACGGCGCGCAGGGACGGGGACCAGTCCGATCATGCTGCTGCCGACCGGTCAATTCGTTGAGCACCCACAGGTTCCAGGTATCGGACGTGTGGGAGAACGTCGTGGCGGCGATGTGCGAATTGATGCCTTCGAGTCCATTGCGAGGCCGGTCGCGCAGAGCTACTGGGTCCCGGCCGACGAGTGACGTCTGGCGCAACTTCTACCCCAGACGAGGGTCTACTGGCAGGACCCTGATACGGGACGGTGGCGGGCGGGCCGGATCATCGGCGGTGGCCCTGGTGTCTACTTCGTGCGCCTACCCAACAAGGACCTCGACTACCAGGTTCCACAGCAGCATCTGCGGGTGCGCTGGGACAGGCCGATCGCCTCTCCGGTCGAGGTCCTCGCAGCGGGCGCCAACGAGTCGCCGTACTTTCGAGATGCCCGGCTTCCGATGCTCAGCAGCCTCGTGGCCCAACGGGCCGCATGCGCCGACCTTCCCGCGCTGCTGTCGGCGGCGATCGAAATCTATCCGCATCAGGTGCAAGCTGCGCTGACCGTGCTCAGCGACCCTGTGCAGCGATACCTCCTGGCCGACGAGGTCGGCCTCGGGAAGACCATTGAGGCTGGACTGGTCATCCGGCAGCGCCTCCTCGATCAGCCGACCGCTCGGATCGTCGTCCTCGCGCCGGACATGCTGCGGCAGCAATGGAGCCGTGAACTGCAGGGAAAGTTTTTCACCGAGGACTTCCCGGCAGCAACGATAAAGATCACCCGCCATGAAACCCCAGACAAGTGGGAGGAATACCACGGCTTCGACCTGGTTGTGGTGGACGAGGCGCATCGCCTGACCGATGCGGCCGACCCAACGGAAGCCCGATATCGGGAACTGACCCAGCTGGCGCACTCCACGCCCCGGTTGCTGCTCCTGTCGGCTACACCGCCGATGTCGCGGCCGCAGGCGCACCTCGGCATGCTGCATTTGCTCGATCCCACTCTCTACCGCTGGGAGGACCTGCCGCAGTTCACCCAGCGATTCCAGGCACGGCGCGTGCTGGCCAACGCCGTCTTCGCGCTCGACGCGGACTTCGAGCCTCTGCTTCCGAGCGCCATCGCGGAGATCTCGGACCTCCTCCCCGGCGACATAACGTTCCGCGATCTTGCCGGTCGTGTTTCGGACCTGCTAACTGCCGATGGCGACCTGATCGACGAAGGCGAGCGCGAGATCCTCCGGTCACACGTCGATGCCTTGCGGGCCCACATCAGTGAGACGTACCGCATGCATCGCAGAATCATCCGCCATCGCCGGCACAACGTCCTTACGTCGGCAGGCGACGACTCCGTGGACGCACTGCCCTTCGAGGTCACTGGCCGGCAGCGACCTACCGTACTGAGCGTCGCCGCCAATGACGAACTGGTCAGCGAGTCGCTGGTGACGTGGCAGCAACACGTCTCGCACTGGCTGCTGGACCACAACGCCGACGACCGCACCGAAGCGTATGGCCTCGTCCTGGCGGTGCTGTCGTCGCGCAGTGACGGTCTCTCCGGGGATCTGCAGGACGCTCTCCGGTGGCGCATTCACCGTGACGACGCGGCTGCTCGGCGCGCTGGCCTGAGTGAGTACGAGCGTGAGGTGCTTGCTGCGGCAGCTGTGTTGCCTGACGACGAGGACCTTCTGCGCAAACTCGACGACAACGATGCTGCAGAGCCCGACATGCGTGACTACCTTCAGGTGCTCGGACAGCACAAACGCGCTGTGATGTTCTGCGGCGCGGGCAGCCTGGCCGGCTTGATCGCCGACGTCCTGACACCGAATGCGCGAGTCCGGATCACCGAGCACACCCATCGTCGAGGTGCTGCGGCGAGCGCAATGGACGTGGATCGCTGGCGAGCCGAGGGCGGCCTCCTCATTGCAGACGACAGCGCCGAGGACGGCGTCAATCTGCAAGAGGCCGATGCCGTCATCCATCTACGGCTGCCGTGGTCACCCAACCAGTGTGAGCAACGGCTGGGACGAGTAGACCGGTTCGCCGGCGCGTTCGGTGCCGGACACCGGGCAGCCATGCAGTACGTCGCCCCTGGCGGTCACGCCGACAACTCCTTCGCCGCCGTTTGGACGACGCTGCTCACGAGTGCGGTACGCATCTTCGACGACTCTGTGTCGGCGCTGCAGTACGCCCTCAATAGTTTGACCACGACCATCTGGGAGACCGGCCTGCGGGATGGACCGGCGGCGATGCTGGAGATGGCCGATATGGTCGCCGACGTCCTCAGAGAAGAGCGTCGGGAGATCGACGGGATGGACACTGTCGAGGCCGTGCACGAGGGCTCGCTCGGCCTCACCGTCGCTGAGGCGATGACCACTACCGAGATTCGCTGGGGCGCCCACGAAAAAGCGATGCGGCTCTACGCCGGCGCCGAAGCCGGTGGGCTGCGGTTTGCTATCCATCCCGAGGGATCGATTCGGCACGTCATGCGCTTCGAACGCGCCCATGCAAACCCGTTGGTGTCCCCGCGGCTCCTCGCTATCTCCGGACGGTCCGTCCCACCGGCAGCCATGCAAGGCACCTTCAACAGGAACACCGCTCTGCGTACACCGAACACCCGGCTCTTCCGGCTGGGTAACCCTTTTGTCGACCTGCTCGCGAACGTTGTGGCGATCGACGATCGCGGCCAAGCGTGCGTGTTCTGGCGCCCGGGCGTCCGCGGTCGAGAGCTCCGCTCCTACTTCGGCTTTGACTTCCTGGTCGAGCCCGACATCGAGCCGGCTCTAGAACTCGTCAGAGACGCGGCGGACGCTGTATACGCCCTCCGACGTCAGGCCAGCGTCATCCTCCCGCCCATCATGCGGCGGATCTGGCTTCCGTCGCAGGCAGACCAGGCCGTGCAGGATCCCGATCTCCTGCGGTGGCTGGAAGCCCCGTACGCGCAGGATCGCGGCGACCTCAACTTCAATAACGAGCGAATATCTGCTCTATGGCAATACTTCGGCGACATCGAAGGGCTGGCGACGGCCGCCCGCAGCGCCGAAGCAACTGCACGCGACGAGTTGACCCGTTCCGCGCAGCTCGTACGGCGCGCGGAGCAGGCGCAGCATGAAGCAGGCCGGGCGTGGGCAGTCCGTCGCGCCCAAGCCGAGGCGCGCCGGAACGCCGGCCGGTTGTTGTCCGATACTGATAGTTACCTCACCGATGTCCGCGTGGCGGCTGCTCTCATCGACGCGCTGAAGGAGCCAAAGGTCCGGCTAATGGCCGTGACCTGCGTGACTGGCGGCGAACTGGGGGTGCCACAAGATGGCAACTGATGGCTGGTCATCCGCCCAGGAGCTTTGGGCTAGCTGGCCCAAGGTTCCAGCCACGTTCCCTGCCTCGGGCAGCTGTGCGCGACTGCGTGATGCGCTCGTTGGCCTGACCGCCGGTGGTGCAGGATGGCGTGATGTGGTCGGGCTGACCCGTCAGATCCTGCTCGAGAACGAGGCACGCCAGGGTGGCGACTGGCCCCTCATTGTGCCCAACAGCCCAGCCCTCCCGAGCCGCCAACAGTGGGAGGACGTGGGCTGCGAGGCGTTGTCAGTGGCTGCGGGCTTCTCGGTGACGGCACGGATCTGGCATCCTCGCACCGACGCCCCTCTGTCGGAGGGCGCCGCCAAGCAGGAGGTTCTCGAGGTCTACGGCGGGGACGCCACCCCTAGGTCAGCTCATCCGGCGGATCCGTTTTGGAGCCGCGCACTCGGCACCGGCTTTCAGCATTACACCTCGCTGGGACAGCGGCAGGCGGCTCGCGCGATCGTGACGGCACCGGCCGGCAGCACGACCATCGTGTGTCTGCCGACCGGCCAGGGAAAGACCGAGGTGGCGTGGGCTGCCGTCCTGCCCGCGACACGGCAGCGCGGTGTCGCAGTCGTCGTGGTCCCCACGGTCGTACTGGCCATGGACATGGAACGTCGTCTGCGTGCGCTGCTCACATCGCTCGGGGAGCAGCAAAGTCCCAGCGGCTATTACGCATACACCGGCGGAACTTCGGAAGACGTCAAAGAGGCCATCCGCAAGGACATCCGTGATGGTCGCCAACGCGTCGTCATCGCGGCTCCCGAGGCCATCCTGACCGGGCTCAGCCAGGCACTGGACGACGCGACACGGCAGGGCTACCTCACTCACCTGATCATCGACGAGGCGCACCTGGTCGAACAGTGGGGCAATGAATTCCGTCCAGAGTTTCAGGCGATGAGCGGGCAGCGTCGCTCCTGGCTCGCCATCGCACCGCCTGGCCGGGAGTTGATCACAGTAGCCATGAGCGCCACGCTGACCGAACACCAGATCCAGACGCTGGTGGAGCTGTTCAGTTCGCCTGGTCGCGTCGAATTGGTCTGGGCGTCGCAAACACGCCGCGAACCGTCCTACTTCGTCGAACGCTTCAGCACCGAAGCCGACCGATGCGCCGCCGTTTTGCAAGCGGTCAGCACCCTGCCCCGCCCGCTCATCCTGTACACGTCCCTAAAGAAAGATGCGCGGGACTGGACTCGCCGGCTCAAGACTGCCGGGCTCCTTCGCGTCGCGGAGGTCACGGGCGACATGTCCGATGCCGAGCGCAGAGCCGCCGTGATGGGATGGCGCGGAGAAAACAATGAAGGCAAACCGGCGCCGACCGAACACGACATCGTCGTCGGGACGTCAGCCTTCGGCCTCGGGCTAGACATGTCCAATGTGCGCAGCGTTGTGCACGCCTGCCTGCCCGAAACCTTGGACCGGTACTACCAAGAAGTAGGACGCAGTGGGCGCGACGGCCGCCCCGCAGCCGTCTACCTGACTATCGCACCCGGCGACGACGAGACGGCGAAGCGGCTCAACGCCTCCATCGTCATCAGCCCCGAGAAAGGCTGGGACCGGTGGCGCACCATGTCTCGAGCCGCTTCTGATCTCGGGGACGGCCGCCACGAGACAAGTCTTGATGTGGTTCCGCCGCACGTCCTCGCCGAGTCACGGCACAACCGCCAGTGGAACGTCCGCACCTTGAACCTGATGTCACGCGCCGGCCTCATCACACTTGAAGAATCACAAGCCCCTGAACGGCTACCGGACGAGCCCGATGGTCTGTGGCAGGCCAGGCTGGACCAGTACTTCAGCGGCCTCGATGCCCGGGTGGTCTTTCGGCTGCAGGATGGTCAGACAAATGACCGATCACATTGGGGGCGAGCATTCGGCACACAACGGGCACTTGTCGCGCAGCAGCAAACCGCTGCGCTCGACCGCCTGCAGGCATTGATAAAGGGTGACCGATGCGTCGGCGACGTCCTCGGCGACTACTACCGCATACCATGGCGAGGCGGGCTGTTGGGCACCGCCGTGAGCTGTCGAGGATGCCCTCGCTGCCGGCGATGGCCCGACATGCGAGGCGACGATCCTCTTTACCGCGACGGCGGCGAACCCCATCCCGCAATTCCTCACTGGGAGGGAGGCCGTGATCCCCTCGCACTGATCCGCGGTGACCATCCGTGGTTGAGCATTTGGTGGCGGACGCCAATTGCACGTGATGATCTTCTGCCCGAACTGCTGTCGCAGCTCGCACGGCGCGGTCTGGGGGTGCTTGCTGGCCCCGGAATTACCGCACGTCTCGCGAACCGCATACAGCGCGAAGCGTGGCCCCACCCGGTCATCGTGGACCACGACGGCAACCTCACCGAATCCTTCTCCGGGCCGCTAGTCTGGGTCGCCGACGACCTGCCCGCCCTGCCGACCGCCGTACGTCTGCGCCTGCAGGACGACGTTCCGACCTACCTCGTGCACTCCCAGGACCTGCCCGATCCCGAACGGCCGACCATTAGTCTGCGGCAGATGTGCGACGCTTCACTCTCGCTCGAGACCGCCCTTGGAGCGCTGTGACATGACGCTGTTGAACGAGCCTGCGTCCTTTCCTACTGCCATGTGGGTGGTTGCCAGGCACCTAGCGTCCGCGCCTGGCCGGCGCCAAACCCACGACGCTGTACGGGCCGCGCTGAGGCCAGGCAGCCTGCTGCCACCTGACAAGGCCGACGCCGACAAGACCTTCGACAACGCGGTCAAAACGCTTCAGGACCTGAATCTGATCGCCCTAGAAGACGATCGCCTCACTTTGTGCGACGACGGCCGACTGAAGTCCCCAGATGACTACCCCGGGTACGCCGATCTGCTGCGCATACGTGTCCTTGAGTCTCACCGCAATGAAGGAATCGCCCACGAAGGCGACCAGGGGCCCAAGGACCTGGTCAGAGCGTTGGCATGTTTCCTCACTCTCGACGCGTTCACGCCAGTCGACGAGGACGCCATGGCTGACCTGCTGCGCAGGACGCTGCCAGAACACATCAGCGACCCCAACTTCAACGACGTCCGCCGGAACCGATTCGGATACTGGGCCAAAGCCCTCGGTTTCGCGACCGGCCCGCTCCTACAAACGCCCACCAAGCTGACGCTCCAACCCGATTGCGCGGTCGCTGTCCAGCGTGCGGCTCGGATGCTTTGGCCAGCGGGCGCGCGGCTCGCAGCGCGAGACGCGATCGCGGCTCTCCTTGAGGTTCTGCCTGTCCTACCTGGCGGCCGCTACAGCCTCGCGCTCGACCTCAAGGAAACCTCGATAGACGTGTCCTCCGCCTTATCATTCGCACTCTTCTGCGGCGAGGAGCGAGGCTGGCTCAAGTTCGACCGCCGCTCCGACGCCGACGATGAGGTGTTGCTCGTCGATCCCGACCGGGCTAACGGGACGCACCGGATCACCCACCTTGACATCCTGGAGCCACTCGATGGCTGAGTTCCGCCAGTTCCTCTGTTGGTCACCGATCGAGGCCGCGACGACCATCAGCACGGAAGCCGTCAGCCCGTCACCGTCCGTCTTCTTCGCCACCCATGCGCCACTGCGCATCAGGCGCCGACACCCCGAGGCTAAAACCGACGACCCCGGCACGGCAGTCACCGAGGAGGACGTACGGCGAGACTTCCTGGGGCGGGACACCCCGAACGGGGTCCTGTTGATGCCCGTGACCGGCGAGTCCGGGACCGGAAAATCGCATCTGGTCCGCTGGGTGCACGAGTTAACGCCGTCGACCGACAAGCGGGTGGTGATCTACCTGCCGAAGACCAGCACGAGCCTGCGGGCCGTCGTCCGGACGCTGCTCGATCAACCCGGAGTCGACAGCCCTGAATTGGCGCAACTACGCGCCGACGTCGACCGCATGAGCTCGGAACTGGACGTCGAAAGTCTGGAACGCCGCCTCATCAACGAGCTGTCCGAGGCCGTTGCGGTCGCTGACGCCAGACCAGGCCAAGGACGTGTCCTCGCCGGGCCAGGCAATCTCGCTCTTCTCCTGCTTGACCCCCATGTCCGCGACCATCTGCTGCAGAAGGGCAAGCTGATCCCGCGGCTTGCCGCCAGCCTCCTCTCCGACCGACGGGATGGCGAAGACGATCGACCGACCGCCTTCTCGATCACCGACCTGCCACTAGACATCGCCGATGTCAACAAGGCATCCGACAAAGCAAGACGCCTGCTGAGTCTCATCACGAACAGGCCGGAACTGCAAACCGCCGCGATCGACATCCTCACCGAGCAGTTACCAGTCGCCATCACCGCCGCCTGGAACATGGGCGGTGGCCGCCTACAGCAAGCGATGTTAGAGATTCGCCGCCAGTACGCAGCCCAGGGCAAAGAAATCGTCCTACTGATCGAGGACTTCGTCGTCCTCCAGGGTGTTCAGCGTGACCTGCTCGACGCCCTGATCGAGGCGGGGGTGCGCAGTGGCAAGGCCGAACTGGCTCCTGTCCGAACGCTAATGGCCGTGACTACCGGCTATTTCGCGCGGCTGGCCGAGACGGTGCTCACCCGCGCGAAGGCGGCTACGCCGTACCTCTACGACCTGGATGCTGGGTTCGACACCGGCGAGCAGGGCCGATCTGACATCACGGCTTTCGCCGGCCGGTACCTCAACGCCGCGCGCGTCGGCCGAGAGGCCTTAGACAATGCCAATATCGCGAACGGGGCAGACGTGCCCAACCGATGCGTCACGTGCGAGTTCCAAGAGACATGCCATTCCACCTTCGGTGCGTCGGTCGACGGGCATGGGCTCTACCCGTTTAACTGGCCAACCTTGCGACGGGCCATCCGAGCACGACCGGCACACAATAATCCCAACTCGTTCAACCCGCGGGCGGTGATCGGCGAGGTCATCCGGCCCGTCCTGGTCGATCACGCTCATGCCCTCCGTGATGGATCCTTCCCGGATCAACGCTTCAGCGAGGACTACCGCACTCCTGCTGGTGAGGATTACATGCTCGGCGCAGTGCAACGGGAGATCGAGGAACGCGACCACGCCGACGCTAGCCGCCGAAAAGCCTTCCTTGAGTTCTGGGGCGACGCCCCAGACCAAATAACCAACCTTGATCCGGCGATGCACGCCGCATTCGGCATTGGCCTTCTCGATCTCAACGATCTCGCCAGCGGACCCGGCCAGACAACGACACGCGCAACGGAAGACACCACCTCCGGGAGGAGGAAGCCGGCCAGCGCCAACGCGCAAGAACTTCCTCGCGCCCTGGCCATGATGATCGATCATGTCGAAGAATGGCAGGGACGACACAGTCAACTGCCGCAAACTACCGCTGCTCACCTTCGAGGGACGATCAGACAGGCCGTGATCAACAGATGCATGTGGATCGATCCGGTTGTGGCGGACCCCCAGTCTGCTGAACTCGACAGGGCATGGCCATCGAACTCCACCGTCGTGTCGATCGAAGGTGCGGCGAGCGAGCGGTTGCCCGGAACGGCAGACGCCCCGATTCGGTTCAAGCGCAATCCGAGCAACGCCACGTTCTTCCGACAGATACTCCTGGCGAGCGTGGGTGTGGCAGGTAACGCGGCAGCGATACGACGCCTCCACGAGATCGCGGAGCATCACCAACCCGACCTCCAGCGTGCCGTACAACGCCACCGTGGCTTCTCAAACCGGGAACTCATCCTCGGGTTCCGCGCCTCTCTGCTGGGCGCCGCGCTTGCCGGCCACGCCTGGCCGGGCATGAAGGACACAGAATTGCTGAACGCGGCGCTTGCCGACGGGAGCGGGTGGGAACGAGCGGATGGACTGAGCCGCACACCGCAATGGAATCGGCTCTGGGAGGCTCACCGCAGCGGCCGTGGCGAACTGGTCGCCAGGCTACGAGACAGTGTGGGCTTCACGCGAGGGGTGCGAGGCAACGTCCGCATCATCGACGGCACACGGGCCTTGCCCTTGGTTGGTGAGGCATCCCAAGAGTGGGCCTGGGAGCGCCCCGACAAGCTTCCCTCGTGGGCCACCAAGGCAGTGTCCGGACTCAATCAGTTTGCTGTCGTGGCCGATGCGCAGTTTGCCGACCTGCAGCACACCCTCGAGAAGGTTCGCGCTCTGCTACCCGCAGGAGTCAGCGGCGCCGAGACGGTGCTGGCAATTGACCAGGCTCTTCGTGCCGCGGTCGACGAGGGCCTTGGCCCGGTGGACCTGCCAACATTCCGATCCTTGCTGGCTGACGTTCGGCAACGCGACTGGAAGTCCATCGATCGGCTTGAGCGTGACATAGCGCGCGTCGCGGCCGCCGAGGACGACGACAGCCGGTTCCGCGCGGTCCTGGCGACATGCGCAGCAGACCGAGGGGCGGACCTGGCCGCGATTGAACGCTTCCTCGTCGCTGGTAACGCTTGGTTGACCGAGCGACTGGACCAGGCCAGGTTAAAAACTGGCGGTTCTGGCGAGTCGGCGGCACTACGGGTTCAAGAAGTTTTGCGGCAGTGGACAGAGGTGGGGCCATGACAGCGATGTCTGTTCTAGACAAGGCGAGGGCGCTCACGGCTGAGGCGAACCGGCTACGCGAAGGGTCTGTCGCGGAAGACAACGCCAAGCGGGTCTTCACGCAGGCCGATGGCCTCGGCAGCGCGCTTGAGCAACTGCGCCGGTTGCTTGAAGCGGGTCGCGCTCTGCAGGAACAAGGCGCCGATGTGCCGGTGGGTCAGGTCGATGAGGGACGCGAGAGATTCGCGCAACTTGCCGCGGACGGACTGCCATCAGTTCGCGCCATCACCGCGGCCCGCCAGAAGGTAGAGGGCGTCCTTGAGCGGGTGCAGGCCACGCTGACAGAGGCGTGGCTGAGATGGACCAGCGAGCGGTTGGCCGAACTCCCGATTCAACGTTTGGCAGTGTTGCCCGCTGCCGCCCAGCGCGACCAGCAGACATGGTTCACCGAACTGAAGAGACTTGGCAAGATCGAGGTGCCTCACGTACGGGAGATCTCCTCCTTCGTGACGACACATGCCGGCCTGAAGGAGTCGCTGAGCTACCTGCGGGAACCCGAGCCGGAGCTTGAGGCGTTACTGTTTCGCCTTGGCCGACGGGTGTCACTCGATCGAGTCTCAGACGCAGAGATCGCGATGCTACGGGAGTACGGTCTGGCCGACCAGATTGAACTCCATAGGAGGGGTTTGTGACTCAGGGGCTCGACGGACGCACCCTGTCTGGCGTCCTCGATCATCTGGAGGATCTCGAACTGCCCCTCCTGGTTTGGGGCGTGACCACGGGCACCCTTTCGTACGAGGAGGTGCTCGAGACGATCAACGAGCAACTCCTGCAGTCCCCGACCTCGGCAAACGTGGACCCCGACGACGTCCTCACGGCCCTCCTCGATGGCGCACTGCTGATGCGCATCCCGGCGACGTCACCGCCCCGCTACCGCACACGCATGGGCGAGACCGTGCGTCTCACCACCCGACTGCGACAGCTATTCGGCCCCCGCGACCTCACGTCGCCCCCAGCGCGTTGGTGGGAGCAAGGTAAAACGCTCGTCGCCGACTACCGCCTCCACACAGCACCGCGTCGCTACCCTGAGCGCAACGTCCTCATCGAGGACGCCCTGCAGGAACTCGCCCTCGCCGAGGCATGGACGGCCGGGCATGAGTCAACCGCCCGAGCGCTGCTCAGACATCCAACTGTGGCGAGATTCCAGGTGGACGCGACGCGAGCGATCACCGCGGCGCTGAATGCGCGCCAGAGCGCGGGCGTCATCGTCGGTGCGTGCACCGGCAGCGGAAAGACGCTGGGTTTCTACCTCCCCGCATTCGCCGCCATGGTCGCGTACATGCGGACGGGCCGAACCGGTGTGCATACGCTGGCTCTTTACCCTCGGATCGAACTGCTGCGTGACCAGTTGCGGGAGGCGGTCGCCACCTCATTGCGGGTGAATGGGGAGGCCGGCGCCGGGACGAGCCGCCGGCTCAGGATCGGAGTGTTGTACGGCGACACGCCGCACAACGCCCAGCGTCTACGCGCACAGACATCTCACCTGAGCCGTGCGTGGCGCAGTCGCGGCGCCGATGTCGTGTGTCCCTACCTGTCGTGTCCCCAGTGCCGCCAGGAACTGATCTGGTCTCGCCAAGATCAGAACGAGAACCGGGATCGCCTGCACTGCACTCAGGCCACCTGTGGGCTTGTCATCGACGATGTCGTTTTGACCCGTGACTCGCTACGCGACAATCCACCGGACCTTCTATTCACCACGACGGAGATGCTCAACCGCAACGCCACCGACCCTGGGCTCGGTCAACTCCTCGGCTGGCGCGGCCCACGCCGGCCGTCGCTGGTGCTCCTGGATGAGGCTCATACCTACACCGGCATGCACGGCGCCCAGGTGGGACTCGTACTCCGGCGATGGCGCCACGCCGTGCGAAACCCGGTGACCTTCGTCGGCCTGAGCGCCACCTTGCGCGACGCCGCTGCATTCTTCGCACAGCTCACAGGTCTGTCGGACGCGTCGGTGGAGTACGTCACGCCGCAGCCGCAAGACCTGGAGAACAAAGGCCGGGAGTACGCCATTGCTCTACGCGCCGACCCGGTCTCCGGCGCGAGCCAGCTGTCGACGTCCATTCAGACCGCCATGCTGTACGGCCGAATCCTCGACCTTCCCGGCCGGGAGATGCTCTACGGCTCGCGCGGTTTCCTATTCACTGATGATCTAGACGTCACGAACCGCTTTTACGACGACCTGTGCGACGCCGAAGGAGGAGGCACTAGACGCGGACCTCGACGAGCCGGGCGAGTCTTGGCCGGGCTCCGGTCACCGGAAGCGCCGTTCCGGGCTGAACGCTTCATCGACGGTCAGTCGTGGGATCTGGTACGTCAGATTGGACGTGACCTAGACCCTCGCGCTCTGATGGGACAGTTAGCCGTAGGACGTACGTCATCGCAGGACGTCGGTGTGGACGATGATGCCGATCTCATCGTTGCAACGGCGTCGCTGGAGGTGGGCTACGACGACGACCGCGTGGGTCTCGTCCTTCAGCACAAGGCGCCACACGACGCGGCTGCCTTCATTCAACGCCGCGGTCGCGCCGGACGT
The DNA here is from genome assembly GCF_044548625.1 of Micromonospora sp. NPDC051925. NCBI lineage: Bacteria > Bacillati > Actinomycetota > Actinomycetes > Micromonosporales > Micromonosporaceae > Micromonospora > Micromonospora sp. NPDC051925. The sequence goes on from NZ_JBIUCH010000028.1 coordinate 21,846, forward strand.
CGCCGAGGAACCCGCCCCTGGACCGTCATCACCCTGTCGGACTACGGCCGCGACAGGCTGGCATACCAGGCCTACGACTCCCTGTTCTCGCCCGAGTTGACCGCGCGCCGCCTCCCGGTCCGCAACCGCTTCGTACTCAAAATCCAAGGCGCGCAGGCTCTGCTGGACTGGCTATCCACGATGCTACGGGACAACCAGATCGACCCACGCCGGCTGCTGTCCGCGCCGCGCCCGACTGCCCGCCCGCCGTCTCCAGCACAGGGGCAGGCACTCGCCGATTTGCTGGAAAAACTCATCATCGACCCAACATTGCAGGACAGCCTGATCGTCCACCTGCGTCGCGCCCTGGACATCAGCGCCGACGAGGCTCAGGCATTGCTCTGGGAACAGCCGCGTGCCCTCCTGCTCGGCGTGGTGCCCACCGCCCTGCGCCGGCTGCGGTCCGGGTGGCGACCCGTCGACCCGGACCCAGGCGCGCATCCCGGAAGCCTGCTACCCGAGTTCCTCACCACGGCCTTGTACGAGCCGCTGAACGTGCCGGAGGTCAACTTCCGGCTGCCATTCGCAGAGGATTGGGAAGCCCTTCCCATCGAGCGGGCGCTCCGCGAGGCAGTGCCCGGACGCGTCAGCCGCCGCTATGGCTACCGCCGCAGCAATCACCGCACATGGCTGCCGCTGCCAGATGTCCAGGCCAACGGCGCTCTAGAGATCGACAGTTTCGTCGAGACCTATACGCCACAGGGCACCTGGTCACCGACGGGACACCAGCCGGTTCAGGTATTCCGGCCCCACGTCGTCGCTCTGCAGCAGCCACCGGACGAGGTCGCCGATCGATCGCAAGGCATTCCGGTGTGGGCGTCTGAGATCCTTGAACCCAGCAGCGGCCTCTACATGGCGGACATCCCCAAGCCGTCCAACTGGACCGACCGCATCACCGCTGTTGGTTTCGCCACGAGCGCCGCCGGCAACCCGGCTGAGGTGCGCCGAATGACGCTCGGGGCCGAATGCGAAACGACCTATGACCGCGGCACCGCAGGCACCGTCACCAGCAGCGTCCGCTACAGCTTGGACGGCCGGCCGGCTGCGCTTGGCTTCCGCCTAAACGTCGACGCAGTCCGGTTCGACCTCGCACCGCTTAACCTCACTCGGCCGACCGTCGTCGAACACTTGAAATCGCCAGAGTGGCGTTCGCTGGCGTTCGCCACCGCCGTCGCGGAGGACCCGGCGCTCGACGGTGTAGCCAATCCATTCCAGCGGAACTGGCTGACCACCGTGTATACGGCCGCATATGCCCTGGCCGCCACCCAGCCCAACAACGCGACCTCCGGCGAACGCCTTCACGCCCAATTGAGTCGTGGCGCTTGGCGCAACGACGTCCAACAGATCCTGCGGGCCCTCTACCGCGACGCCGGATCCGTCGCGACCGCCGCACCTGAGAGGCTCGTCGCCGGTCTGACTGAACTCAGCAACGACGCGCGGCTCACCGACTGCCTCGACCGTCACGCACGGCTGCTCTGGACCGATCAAGTCGTAAGCCTCACGGAAGACCTCGCCCAACGGACGTACCGCGAGACCGTGGCAGCCGCGATTCTGGCCGCTGCCCAACGCGCGTGCCCCGACGCTCAAGACCGCGACCTGATCGTCGACGTCGTTTCGCCGCCTGGGACCGGAGGCCCCGCCGCGGTCTGGCTGAGCGAAACATCGCTGGGCGGTATCGGAATCATCGAGCAACTGACGCACTACTATGCCGAGAATCCGCGCCGATTCTGGAACCTCGTCGACAGCGCTTTAGGCCCCAGCGACCACGACTACATTCACAGTACCGTCGTCCAACTGCTCGACCATGTCGTGTCCCAGCCATCAGGGCCCGCCGCACAGGCAATGTCCACGCTCCGTGACCCGCGCTCGGCCCATGCCGCTGAGAGCGCGCTGCAACAACTTCGATCAGCATGGGCGAAACTCACCGGCCACCCACGCCATCAAGCCGTGGCAGCGCTCTCCACCCGCCTGCTAAGACCAGGAACCACCAACGCCACCGACGCCGCAGCGCTCGGACTCGTCCACGCCTGGGACGCCCTCCAGCAACGCCTCGGCTTCGAGGTCGAGGCAGCAGTGTTCGCATATCTCATCGGCAGCGGACAAGTCGCCGTGCCGAATGCAGGCAACACCAGCCTTACACCGGACCAGGTGTTCAGCTTGCTGTGGCCCCGAGGCAACAAGGCCCGAGTCCAACACCTGCAGCACTACCAGCCATACGCCCCCACGCCGATCCTCGATCGGCTCTTGGCGCAGGCAGCACACGACGAACGGCTGCCTGTGGTCAACGTCGACGACGTCGACTGGCTCGACAACTACCGATCGGCAGTACGCGACCGCGGCGCCGTCGTGCTCGTCGCCCCGGCACAGCGGATGCGAGCCTTCAGCACAGCCCTAAGGACCGTGCCGGCGGTCGCCATCGATCGCGACGTGCTGCGGGTCTACGGCGACGTTCGCACCATCACACGTGACGGCGACAATCTACGCGCGACGATCGAAGTTCGTGAGGCTACACAGTGACGTTGGAACGAGTGGTCCGGACCGGCCGGGCGACCGGCCTTCGCATCGACACAGTGCTGGCAACCGTGCTCACCGCTGAACTGGTGGCGCCGAGCAGCCAACTCTGGCTCGTGTCTCCCTGGATCAGCGACGTACCGGCCATCGACAACACCAGCGGCAGCTTCGACAGCGTGTTCGTCGACCCCTCGAACCGGATGTACACCCTTTCCGAAGTCCTATCCCTACTTACCTACAACCAGGCCCGGGTGACAGTCGTCTCGCGTCCCGACCGGCACAACTCGACGTTCTTGGACCGCCTTCGCCGCAGCGCCGACGGCGAGAACCTGCAGATCAAGCAACACGAAGACGTACATGAGAAGACTTTCTGCGGAGACGATTGGCTCCTCACGGGGTCCATGAACCTCACCCTGCGCGGCATGCAGATCAACGACGAAGCCGTCACGTACAAGGTGAGCAGTGAAGCTGCCGCTACCGCCCGCCTCGACTTCCGGCACCGTTTTGGAGGACTCGAATGACCGGGCGCCGCACCGAGAGCAGCTACGCCATTCGGGCGGACCGGCTCATCGAAGCGTTCTTCGGTCCAGCAAATCCTGTGTGGCCGGACCGCGATCCGGGCTCGCCTGTCGGACGCCGCCTCGTTCCTTACCTCCAAGTCCTTCATGAGGCATCTGACGTCCCCATCATCCTGCCGCGCCAGGACCCCGAGACCCGGCAATGGGTGGCATACGTCATCCCCCACGATGAACGACATGCGGCGACGGTTGGTGAACTGCTCCAGGCGTTCATCGGCACCAGCTTCGCCAGATTTCACGGCCTGCCCGCACGCCTCAACCCGAATGATCCGATAGATCGGGCTGTCCTTGAGTTCGCCGGCCACAGTTCAATCTTCGTCATCGCGAGCCCACGCTCGAAAGAGAAAGACATGTGGGACGCCGTACGGCTACTCCAGCAAGCCATACGAGCACGCCCACGACGGTCCTGGCATACGCCGACTCCCGTCGGCCGGCTGCTCAGCCAGTTTGACGTTGCCATGGCCGCAGGCGACAACTCCGCCTCAGCATCGATCCTCGATCAACTTTCGGCCACCGGCGGGCTCAGCGCCACAAACGTCGCTCACCTGCGCATCAAGCGCTTATCCCGCCTCGGCCGGAACAGCGAACTGCTCCGGCTCGCAGAACTGCCCGATGTCGCCATCACGCACCCACCCATCCCTGTGCGCGACGCCATCCTCGCAGCGATTTTTGCCACCGCACTGGCGGAACCCCTAGCAAACGGCGACCTCGACCTTGCGCGGACCCGCCTCATCGAGGCCGGAACTCTGGTTCCCGCCCTCATGGACGGCGAACTTTCCGAACTGAGCCCTCAAGCGCTCACTGTCCTCGCGCTAGCTGCAATCGTCGTAAACAGCACACCCATCTTAGACCTCCTACGCGACCAACCCGATGTCCTCGAAGCGGTCGAACGGTTGGCACCTGAACTGGCCGCGAAATACCGCAACACCCGCCTCGAACCGCATGGGGTAGGCAATGTCCCAGAACCGACCGAACGCAGATCCAGCCCGCCGGCAGCAGCACCAGCGTCATGGCTTCAGTTGGTACAAGCCGTCGCAGTCCGGTCACCCGTCACCGAGGTCCTTGCCGGCGAGCAGTGGCGCCAATGGTCACAAGCAGCCGAGCACGACGACCAGATCGCTGCCGTCCTCGGTCAACTCGACGATGCAGCGGCGGACCGAATTTGGTCGCTTGTTGGCCCATTCGTCGATTCGGACCGCTACCTGACCCCAGCGGCGAAATCAGCACGTGAGTTCCTCGTTAACGCGCTCACCCATGACCGTTTCAGCCCTGGTGACCTGGCCGGCGTCGTCGCTCTCACAGAAATCGTCCTTCGGTCCGCACCGGACGCCCCCGCATACGCACACCTCCTGGACGACCTGACGGCTGAAGCACCGCGATGGGCCGGCCCCGACCGTGCCCCAGTCGTCCTCGACCTCGTCGACCTCGTCGCACGGTCGGCGTGTCCAGACTCCGACGCCCGGCTTCGACTGGGTTACCGCCTACTTCGACCGCTGAGCGATCACAGCACCCGCCTCGACCCCGATCAGGCTACTTTTGCCGCTCAACTGAGTGCCGAAATCGCCGTTGAACTCCCGTGGCCTGAGCCCGAACCGAAATCATCAGCAGAGGCATGGTCGTTAGTGATGGCTCAGGATCTGCTCCTGTACTCACTGGACGAAAAGGTCCTCGACCGGGTAGCCGCGACCTTCAATGCCGTCGCACCCCAGGTCAACGTCATCACAAGCCATGATTACGTCGGCAGCACGCAACTAAGACAGTGGGCTCGGCGTGCCGACGTCGTGGTCATGGCCACACGCTGCGCGACTCACGCCGCGACTGGCTTCATCCGTGCGAACTGTCGGCCGGGAACACCTGTCCGTGAAGCTGATGGAAGTGGCTCGGCCTCACTCCTGCGCGCCGCGACAGCAGCGCTGATGCGTCGGCAGCCGATTTGAGCGGTGCCCCCAACTCGCGGTCGCTGGAGGGCGCCCAACGACGCCCGAGTGCTGCTGTTGCATCCCGGCGGTGCAGGTGTTTCGTCCTCCAGGTCCACTTCTCTAGGTAAGAGCCGTGTTCCGCGGACGCGCCGAGGGGCAACTCGTCGCCGGACTCCGTCGTCAACCCACCCCGCCACACCCAGCGAGGAGTACGACCAGTTCCGCGTCATCCCGTGCGGCCCCCTCACATGAAGAATAGAATAGGAAGGCGCAGGTCATTGCCTGCGTGCACAGATAGAGCATCGCCTTAGGGGAAACCGGTACCCCATTCCTGAGCTCAACCCGCGCCGTGTGCCTGTCACAGGTGGCGGGCACGTTCCGTATGGCAAGCGAGCAACCCGCGAGCATCACGGATCCATAGTGGATTAAGAGCGCGGTATTCGCGCAGGTCGTTGCATGATCGTCTCAGTGCTGGCAGAGATTGCTATGGATTAAAAGTCCTCAGCTCTGCCATTGAGCTAACGGCCCGCTGCGCCCCAGGTTACCCGAACCCCTCCCCTGACTCGGGTCCGCCTGCGGGGAGCCGAAAGGGTCGTTGGCACTCGCGGCGGCGTCCACTGGTTGACCCGGCTCCACCGTCGGCCCGGGTAGTCGGATGCGTACAACGGCCTTTCCCCTGGGCCGGGTCAGGCGTACCGGCGGGCGAGGGCGAGGGTGCGTTCGGCGGCGGCCACCATCGCCCGGTCGGCGAAGCGGCCGTCCGGCAGCACCGTCGTACCCGAATCCCGGGTGACCGCCTCGGCCATGGCCGCGAGCAGCTCCTCGGCCCGTGCCACCTCCTCGTCGGCCGGCCGGAAGGCCGCCACGATCACCGGCAACTGGCGCGGGTGGATGGCGGTCCGACCGACGAAGCCGAGGCGGCGGCCGGCGACGCAGGAGGCGGCCAGCCCGTCGAGGTCCCGGACGTCGGTGTGGGCCGACATCGCCGGCGGCGGCAGGCCGGCCGCCCGAGCCGCCACCACCAGCCGGCTCCGCGCCCAGGTCAGCCCCTCCTCACCGGTCACCCCCAGGTCCGAGCGCAGATCGGCCTCGCCGAGCCCGACCGAGGCCACCGCCGGGTGTGCGCCCGCGATGGCGTACGCCGACTCCAGCCCGACGGCCGACTCGATCAGCGGATGCAGCGGCACCGCGATCCGTCGCGCCAGGTCGGACACGGTGCCCGGCGACTCCACCTTGGGCAGACGGAGGCCGGCAAGACCGGGCGGCACTGCGCCGCCCGATCCGGGCGAGCCGCCCGAGCTACCCGGGCCGCCCGAGTCGGATACTTCGGGCGACCGGCCGGTCAGCGCGGCCAGGTCGGCCGGCAGGTCCGGGCCGGTCAGCTCGTTGACCCGCACCTGCACCGGCACCGGCTGCTCCTGCCCGAGGAACTCGGCGACCGCCGAGCGGGCGTACGCCTTGCGGCCGGCGACCACCGCGTCCTCCAGGTCGAGGATCACCGCGTCGGCACCGGAGGCGACCGCCTTGGCGAACCGGTCCGGCCGGTCACCGGGCACATAGAGCAGGGTCAGCAGCATCAGACGACGCCCCGCTCACGCAGCGCGGCCAGTTCCTCGGCGGTCAGCCCGAGCGTGTCGAACACCTCGTCGCTGTCCTGGCCGTGCCCCCGACCGGCGTGCCGGATCTCCCCGGGGGTGGCGGAGAGCCGGAACGGCACGTTCTGCATCCGCAGCTCGCCCAGCTCCTCGTCGGGCACGGTGACGGCGGTGCCGAGCGCGGCGTACTGCGGGTCGGCGAGGATGTCGGCCACGTCGTAGACCGGGGCGACGGCGGCCTGCGCCGCCTCGAACGCGGCTACCACCTCGGCCCGGTCCCGCTGGGCCACCCACGCGCCGACCGCCGCGTCCAGCTCGTCGGCGTGCGCCGCCCGGCCGCTGCCGGTGGCGAACCACGGCTCGTCGATCAGTTCGGGGCGGCCGACCAGCCGCAGCACCCGTTCGGCGATGCTCTGCGCACTCGTCGACACGGCCACCCAGTGCCCGTCCGCGCAGCGGTAGGTGTTGCGCGGGGCGTTGTTCGCCGACCGGTTGCCCAGCCGGGGCTGGACATAGCCGAGCTGGTCGTACCAGGTGATCTGCGGGCCGAGCATCGCCATGATCGGCTCGATGATCGCGAGGTCGACCACCTGCCCGACGCCGGTCGCCTCCCGCGAGCGCAGCGCCAGCATGACGGCGTACGCGGCGGTCAGTGCGGTCACCGAGTCGGCCAGCCCGAACGGCGGCAGGGTCGGCGGGCCGTCCGGCTCCCCGGTGGCGGCGGCGAAGCCGCTCATCGCCTCGGCGAGGGTGCCGAAGCCGGGCCGCCGGGCGTACGGGCCGACCTGCCCGAAGCCACTGATCCGGGCGATCACCAACCGGGGGTTGACCGTGTGCAGCTCGGCCGGGCCGATCCCCCAACGTTCCAGGGTGCCCGGTCGGAAGTTCTCCACCAGCACGTCGGCGTCGGCGACCAGCCGGAGCAGCAGGGCGGCGCCGTCGGCGTCGGAGAGGTCGAGGGTGATCGTGCGCTTGTTGCGCCCGAGCACCTTCCACCACAGGCCGACCCCGTCCTTGGCCGGTCCGTGCCCGCGTGACGGGTCGGGCCGGGACGGATGCTCGACCTTGACCACGTCGGCGCCGAAGTCACCGAGGAAGGCGGTGGCCAGCGGCCCGGCGAAGAGGGTGGCCAGCTCGACCACCTTCACCCCGGCGAGCGGGCCGGGTGGGACGACGTGGTGATCCTGCGCGGCGGGCCGATCGGCGTCCGGCCCGCCGGGGCCGGACGGGACGGATCCCCGCCCGGCCCCGGCGGCGGTCACGGCGTCCCCCTGACCGGGTCGACCACGGCCAGGAAGACGTCACCGTTGCCGAGCGCGCCACCGCCCACCGGCACCCCGGCGGTCAGGCCGCTGACCAGCAACCGGCCGTCGGCGGCGAGGGCGGCGTAGACGTTCTCCTCACTGAACGCGTCGGCCGCGTCGTCGCGCGGGGTGCCGAACTGGGCCACCCCGAGCTGCTTGCCCCGGGCGTTGAAGCGCAGGGTGAGCACGTCCGCGCCGCCGACCGGCACCCCGAGGGCGCTGCCGGTGAAGCCGACCACGGCGACCGCGCCGTCGGGCAGGGCCACCACGTCCGCGCCGGCATCGGCGCCCCGACCGCCGGTCACCGTCCGCCAGCGCTGCTGGCCGTTCTTGGCGTACGACACGGTCAGCGCGTCGGTGCCGCCGGCGGTGGCCTCCCCGCCGGTCGAGCCGGTGGCGACCACGGCACCGGTGGAGGTGAGGGTGACCCCGCCGAGCAGGTCGTCGCCGGCACCGCCGGCCGAGGTGATCCACCGCTGCTTACCGTCCGGGGTGAACCGGGCCAGCCAGCCGTCGGTGCCGCCGAGCGCGGTCGTGCCGGGCATGCCGGCCGAGCTGCCACCGGCGACGTAGACGCCGTCCGCGTCGGCGGTCACCGCGTACGCCTTGTCCTCGCCGGCCCCGCCGAGCTGGCGGCTCCAGGCGAGCGTGCCGTCCGGGCCGATCCGGGCCAGCACCGCGTCCTTGTCACCGGCGCTGGTGCCGCCGAACGAGCCGCTGGTGTAACCGGCGACGTACGCGCCCCCGTCCGGGGCGGCCGTCACGGCATAGAAGCGGTCCGCCTTGGCCGGGTCACCGACCTGGGTCGTCCAGGCATGCTCGCCGGTGCCGGTCAGCTTCGCCACGAACCCGTCGTCGGCCGGGCTGCCCGGGTGCTTCCCGTCCAGGTCACCCCGGGTGTAGCCGGCGGTGAGCACGCCGCCGTCGGCCAGCGGCACCACACCGTAGAGCCGGTCGTTGGCGGGGGTGCCGAACTGGGTGGTCCACTGCACGGTGGTGTGATCGGCGGCGAGGCGGCTGACCACCGCGTCGAGCCCACCGGCGTACGGCTGGCCGGCGACCGCGCCGGAGGCGGCGTACCCGATGGTGGTGGTGCCGTCCGGGTGGGCGGCCACGCCACCGGCCCAGTCGGTGCCGGCGCTGCCGCGCACCGGGCCGGGCAGCCCGGCCGGCGGGGTGGCGCTGAGCGTGCCGGCCAGGTGGGTCAGCCCGTCGATGAAGGCCGGCCGCCAGACGTCCCAGTCGTGCCCGCCGTCGAGCACCCGAAACTCGGCGGCCACCCCGTCGGTGCGGCGCACCGTGTTGTAGAGCGTGGCGGCCTCGTAGTCCAGGTCGTGGACGGCGTTCGCCGGCTCCGGGTTGGCCCACTCGTCGTCACCGACCGCGATGTACATCCGCACCGGGGACTCGGCGTCCAGGCCGGGCAGCAGCGCCGGATAGTTCAGCCGCTGGTAGACCTCCTCGGAGAAGAGGGAGGTGCCGGAGCCGTATCCACCGAACTCGCGGGCCGACGAGTCGACCGGCGGCAACGGCCGGTAGACCGCCGGGCTGAGCACCAACGCGTTGGCGAAGAGATCCTGATGGGCCAGGGCGTATCGCAGCGCCCCGGCGCCACCCATCGAGTACCCGCCGATCAGCCGGGCACCCCGGTGCGCGGCGGTGCGGTAGGTGCCGTCGACGTGCGCGACCAGGTCCCGGGTCAACGCGGTCTCGACCGGCCGGCCCGGGTCGTCGCCGGTGTAGGCGGAGTCGACGTAGTAGCTGCCCCGGCTGCTCCAGGGGGCGTCGGGCAGCACCGCGATCACCGGCGGCACCACCTTGTCGGCGATCAGCTTGTCCAGGTCGGCCTTGATCCGGGTCCACGCCTGCATGGTGTCGCCGCGCCCGTGCAGCAGGTAGAGCACCGGGTAGCGGGTGGTGGCGTTGCGCTTGGCGGTGTAGCCGTCGGGCAGGTAGACGGTGTAGTCGATCGGGGTGCCGAGCGCGGCCGAGGGGGAGGTCGCGGTGGTCAGCGTGCCGCCGGGCTTCTGCTCGGCGGCGGCCCCGCCGGGCAGCGCGCCGGTCAGGCCGACGGCGAGCAGCAGCGCCACCAGGGCACCGCCGCTCCGCCAGGTCTTCGTCATGGGAGAACTCCTCGCAACGGTGGTGGGGGAGGGGAACGGTCAGGTGGGCAGGTCGGCCGCGCAGCGGAAACCGACCGAGTCGGAACGGGTCAGGCCGGCCCCGAGCAGCAGCAGCTTCACCGAGACCCGCGGAGGTTGCGGGCCGCCGTCGAGATACCAGTCCGAGCCCTCGGCCCGGTACGCCGCACCGCCCTTGACGATCACGAAGCGGGTACGCCCGTCGGTGTGTTCGCTCTCGGTCAGGTTCCACACCAGCGGCTCGGCCCGGTGCAGCAGGCCCGCCTCGGCGGCCACCTGCCACTCGTCCTCGGTCGGCAGGCGCAGCCCGGCCCAGGCGGCGTACGCCCGCGCGTCGGCGATCTCGACACCGGTCACCGGGGCGTCGGGGTGCCCCTGACCTGCGGTGAAGCGCTCCGGCCGGACCGGGCGGTAGCCCGTGGCGGCGCGGAACTCGGCGTACCGGCGGTGGGTCACCTCGTGGGTGTCGATGGCGAACCGGCCGAGCCGGACGCTGCGGTGCAGGGTGCCGGGGTGGTGCAGTCGGGGCGGCAGCGGCTTCCACTCGTCGACGTACGGCGCCTCGCCGTAGAGCCCGGTCTCCCGGACCCGGTGCCGGACCAGCAGGTCGTACCGACCGCCGTCGACGGCGACCATCCCGTCGGGCAGCTCCCGCACCGGGGCGACCGGGGCCGGTCGGCGCACCGCAGCCCGAGCCGGGAAGCTCGGGTCCTCGACCGCCGAGCCCGCCCCGGCGTCGCGGGGCGTCGGCGTGACGGTGCCGGGCGTCCGGTCGGTGGCGCGGGGCAGTTCGTTCCGGTCGCCGGGCGGCTCGTCGGTCGCCACCACCGCCGCGACCGCGCCGGCCGGCAACGGCCCGCCGACCGCGATCCGGCCGTCCGGCAGGGCCGTCCCGTTCAGCTCCGTCCCGGTGACCAGGTCGACGAAGTGTCGCCCGGACCCGGGGTCGACGACCAGCCACGTCCCGTCGTACGCCGGGCCCCGGTTGGCGACCGTCCACAGAGGTGTTCCGGCGTGCGTCCAGCGCGAGGCGTACACCCGGGTCGGGGTGCCGGGGTGGTCGGCGAGCGGGATCCAGTCCTCGGCGCGCAACCACGCGGCGTGGCTGGCCTGGACGCGGCGCATCGCGCGCAGCACCGCCCGGTCCCGGTCGTTCCAGCCGACCCAGACCCCGAAGACGCTCTCCCAGACCAGCACCCCGCACCCGTTGAGCCAGGCGGAGTGCAGCTCGTCGAGGTGGTCGCGGTGCCAGCGCCGGGTGTGGTGCAGGATGTGCCGCCGCTCGAACCACTTGGCGCGCAGCACACCGGGCACCGTCGAGTCGGCGAACCACTGCGCCCAGGACATCGCGTGATCCTCGATCCGGGCCAGCGGAACCCGGCTCTCGCCCTCCAGCACGATGCCGGGGCGTACCCGGTCCAGCTCGCGGCGCAGCTCCCCGGCGCCCTCCTTGAGGGTGTCCAGGAAGACCCCGTCCACCCCGAGCCGGCCGACCAGCGCGGCGACCTCCACCGCGTCCGGGCGGGCCGACCGCCGGGTGCCGGTGTCCCAGGGGTTGTAGTCGACGAAGACCCGTACCCCCCGGGCCTGGAAGGCGCGCACCACCTCGGGCAGCTCCGGCACGTCGAGGTAGTAGTCGAACTGGTTGCGCTCGTCCAGCCCGATCACCGGGTACGCGTGCCACAGCACCACCCCGTCGAAGCCACCGAAGTCACCCTCGGCCGCGTCGAGGAACGCGTCGACGGTGAAGACGCCGCGCTCGTGGTCGTAGAGGGTCTCGTCCCAGAGCCAGAGCAGCGCGACGCTGTGACAGTCGCCGGCGATCTCGTCGTAGTGCCGGCCGGTGTAGCCGAGCCGGTGCCGGGCCTCGGCCCGCCACCGGGTCAACTGCTCCCGCCAGGCCGGCCAGTCGGCGGGCTCGTCCGGGGCGGCGAAGATCTTCGCCTCGTCCAACTCGTCCAGGGGCGCGTCCGCGGCGAGCGGCACCGCGGTCGGCCGGTCGATCGGCCTCGGCACGTACGGGTTGAAACTCACCCCGGTGGTCATCGGTCGGCTCCGGCGTAGGTGGTGGCGAACAGGGCGTCGATCTCCGTACGGGTGGGCAGGGCGGTGCCGGCACCCGGGCGCAACGCGCAGGCGGCGCCGGCCGCGCAGGCCCAGCGCAGCACGTCGGTGAGCGCCCCGGTGCTGTCCGGGCCGGTGGTGTCCGGGCCGGCCCGCTCGGCCCAGGCGACGGCGAGCGCCCCGGTGAAGGCGTCGCCGGCCGCCGTGGTGTCCACCGCGTCGATCGTCGGGGCGGCGACCGCCAGCCGCCGGCCGTCCCGGTCGGCGTAGATCGCCCCCCGCGCCCCGAGGGTCAGCACCACCCGGGGCACCAGCGCCAGCAGCGCGTCGAGCGAGCCGTCCGCCTCGGCCGACTCCGGTCGGCCGGCGACCACCGCCGCCTCGTGCTGGTTGACCACCAGCAGGTCGACCAGGTCGAGCAGCTCTGCCGGCAGCTGCCGGGCGGGTGCCGCGTTCAGCACCACCGTGGTACCCGCGTCGTGCGCCCAGCGGGCCGCCCGGGTGACGGCCGGCAGCGGCACCTCCAGCTGGGTCAGCAGCACGTCCGCCCCGGCGATGGTGGCCCGGTCGGCGTCGTCGAGGTCGGCCAGCCCGGCGTTGGCACCGGGTGCCACCACGATGAGGTTCTCGGCCGAGGCGTCGACCGCGATCAGCGCCACCCCGGAAGGTCCGGGCAGCTCACGCAACCCCCGCACGTCCACGCCCGCGCTGGTCAGGTTCTCCCGCAGGGTACGCCCGAAGTCGTCGTCGCCGACCGCGCCGACGAAGGCGCAGTCGGCGCCGGCCCGAGCCGCCGCGACGGCCTGGTTGGCGCCCTTGCCACCGGGGACCATCCGGAAGCCCTCACCGAGCATGGTCTCCCCCGGTCGGGGCAGCTGTGGGGTGGTGACCACCAGGTCCAGGTTGGCGCTGCCGACCACGGCGACCCGGCTGGTACCCGTCCCCCGGCGGGTCATGAGGCGCTCCCGAGCCGGTGGGTCCGGTGCGCCAGCTCGGCGAAGCCGATCCCGTCGAACCCGGCGATGCTGCTGCCCAGCCGGCCCTTCAGCGGGCCGGTCCACTGTTCCGGCAGCCCGGCCGCGCCGGCCAGCGCACCGGTGACCGAGCCGACGGTGGCCCCGGTCGAGTCGGTGTCCCAGCCACCGCTGACCACCGCGCAGACCGACCGTACGAAGTCTCCCCGGCCGTACGCCAGCGCGGCGGCGACCAGGGCGGCGTTGTTGGACACGTGCACCCAGTGCAGGTGGCCGTGCCGCTCGTACAGGGCGTCGACGACCGTCTCCCAGTCGTCGGCCCCGGCACCGAGTCGACGGGCGGCCCGGACGGTGGCGGCGAAGCCGCTACCCGGTGGCAGCACCGACTCCCCGGCGTCGAGCACCGTCTCCACGTCGTCGGCGACCGGTGCGGCGGCGCACATCGCGGCCACCCAGAGCGCCCCGTACACACCGGCCCGGACGTGACTGACCGTGGCGTCGCGGTAGGCCAGTTCGGCGGCCCGGTCCGGCCGGCCGGGGTTGACCCAGCCGTAGACGTCGGTGCGGATCTGGGCACCGATCCACTCCCGGAACGGGTTGTGCCGCCGCGCCGTCTCCGGTGGCGTCAGCCCGAGCAGCAGGTTCCGGTACGCCACCCGTTCGGCCGTGAAGACCCGGCCACCGGGCAACCAGCCCAGCCAGGACTGGGCCACGTCGGCGCTGGTGAACACCGATCCGTGGGTCTCCAGCACCCGCAGGGCCAGCAGGGCGAAGTTGAGGTCGTCGTCCTCCGGCATCCCGTCGATGTTCTCGGCCAGGCTGGTCGGCGCGCTGCGCCGGTTCCACGGCCACCGCGCGGCCACCTCGGCCGGCAGCCCTTCGGCGGTGAAGTAGCCGGCCAACGGCCAGCGACCGGTGGCGGTCAGGATCTCCCGGATGCCGGCCCGGGGGATCTTCTCCACCGGCTTGCCGAGCAGGCAGCCGACCGCCCGGCCGAGCCAGGCCCCGTGCAACCGGTCCGTCGCGGCCGGCCCGGCCGGCAGTGGCCAGGCATCGGGCCAGCTCGCCCGGATGCCGTCCAGCGACTCCGGCTCGGCCGGGTCGGTCGTGCCCGGCAGGGCGGCACAGTCGTCCAGCAGCTTCGCGGCCAGCGCGCGCAGCGCCGGGTCGGCCGGGGTCGCGGAGGCACCGCTGACCGGTGGCTCCAGGACCCCGCCGGCCGCCGACCACTGTTCGGCGACGGCGGTGACGTCCCGGCCCTCGGCCCGGCTGGCGACCAGCTCGTGTGGCAGCAGGTCCTCGGGTTGTACCCAGGTCAGCCTCATCGGTGCAACCCGGTGAAGCGCTCGGCCCGGCGGGCGAACCGGTCCCGGTCGCGCGCGAAGACCTCGACCGCCACCTCGGCCAGCTCGCGGGCCGGGGTCACCAGATCGGTACGGGACGCCTCGGCCACCACGTCCGACCACTCCGCCGGCACCGCTGCCGCACCACCGAGCGCACCGGCGACCGCCGCCGCCATCGTCGCGGTGGAGTCGGCGTCCCGGCCGTAGTTGACCGACCCGAGCACCGCCGCCCGGAACTCCCCCCGTGCCACCACGAGCATGCCGAGCGCGACCGGCAACTCCTCGATCGAGTGCAGCCGGCTCGGCCGCCGGGCACCGAGTCCCGGGCGGCGGTAGTCCTCGCCGACGGTGTCGTACGGCGCCACCGCCGCGCGCAGCGGACCGATGGCGGTACGCCAGTCGTCGTACCCCCTGGCCTGCTCCACCACGGCGACGATGGCGGCCCGGGTGCCGTCCCGGGCCAGCTCCACCGCCGCGTCGACCACGTCGTCGACGCCCGCGCCGGGGGTCATCGCCGCGGCGACGGCGGCGGCGAAGACCGCCGCCGCCTCCCGCCCGTAGCTCTGCTGGTGTGCCCCGGCGATCTCCACCGCCTCGGCGTACGCGCCGGCCGGGTCACCGGCGTTGACCACCCCGACCGGTGCCATGTACATCGCCGCGCCGCAGTTGACGATGTTGCCGACGCCCGCCTCGCGCGGGTCGGCGTGGGCGTGGTGCAGCCGGGTGACCAGCCACCGTTCGGCGGCGGCGAGGCGGTGGAAGGTCAGCCCGTCGCGCTCCAGATCGGGTATCCGGACCACCCGCTCGATCAGGTCGGGGACGAGCAGCTCCGCCACGTCGTACGCGTCAAGGTGGTCCCGCTTGGCGGCGTACGCCCGCACCAGGGCGTGGGTCATCAACGTGTCGTCGGTGATGTGCCCGTCGCCCTTGTGGTACGGCGCCATCGGCCGCGCGGTGGCCCAGTCGGCGTGGAACGGGGGCGCGACGCCCTCCACCCAGCCGCCGTAACGGGCCCGAATCTGCTCGGGTAGTGCTGTCTCGGTGGCCCCGCCGAGGGCGTCGCCCACCGCCGCGCCGACCAGAGCCCCAACCGATTTGTCGAGCAAGGTAGCCATGATTACCTCAGAACCTGCTTCCCACCGTCGACCAGCTGGTTACCGAGCTGGTCGAGCGTGATCTTGTTGGCGAAGTACTGCTGGAGCGCCGGGGTGGCGTACTTGGTCTTCCACTCCGGGTAGCCCTCGGCCTTCTGGAACGGCGCGGCGGTCAGGTCCGCGGCGCTGTCCGCCGCCACGTCCCAGCCCTGCTTGCCGCCGGTCGTCCTGACCAGCTCCTCCCCGGCCTGCTTACCGGTCGGCACCAGCCAGTCGCCCTTGGCCAGGGCGGCCATGTTGGCCGGGTTCAGGAAGAACTCCAGGAACTGCGCGGCCTGCTTCTTGGCCGGGGAGTCCTCGGCGATCGACAGCGTCTGCGGGTTGGCCGCCTGGTTGGTGGTGAGCCCCTTGATCGGGGGGAGGGTCACCCACTCGAAGTCGGCCGGCGCCTGCTCCACCATCTGCTGGCGCAGCGAGACCGAGCCGGGGATCATCGCGTACTTCCCGCCGAAGAACCCGGGGAGGCTGTCCGCGCCGCTCATCCCGAGCGCCTCCGGCGAGGCCGACTTGGTCGTGTAGATCATGTCGTGGATCCGCTTCGGGATCTCCTTCTCCGCGTCGCCGACCTTGACCTCGGTCTTGCCGTTCTCGTCGTAGAAGAACTTGCCGTCGAAGTTGAGCGCCAGGTTGAGCACCCGGTTGGTCGGCGACTTCAGGGCCCAGGCCGCGCCGTACTGGCCGGGCTTGGTCAGCTTCTGGGCGTTGGCCTGGAACTCGTCCCAGGTCCAACCGCCGTCGGCCGGGGGCACCGCGATGCCGGCCGCGTCGAGCAGCTTCTTGTTGGCGATGACCACCTGCGACTCCAGCAGGAACGGCACGCCGGTGACCTTGCCGTCGAAGGTGGTGGTCTCCCAGACGCCCTTGTCGATCTGGCCCTTGAAGTCGTCGGAGAGCAGGCCGGACAGGTCGGTCAGGTAGCCCTGCCTGCTGAACTCGCCGATCGCCGACGACTCGTAGTGCACGATGTCGGCCGCGTCGCCGCCCTCGAACGAGGTGAGCAACTGGTCGTGCACCGAGTTCCAGTCACCCTGGACGTACTCGACCTGGATGTCCGGGTGGTCGGCGTTCCACTTGGCGACCAGGTCCTTGTTGGCCTGGAGGGACTCCTTCTGCCAGGCGAGGCTGAGGAACCGCAGTTTGACCGGGCCGCTGGCTTCGCCGTCGTCGTCGCCCGTGCCGCAGCCGGCCAGGGCGCCCAATCCGACGACTGTCGCCAGCGCGCTGGCGGCAAGTCGACGACTGAACCTGTTCAGGTGCATGAGGTGGACCTCCTTGATGGTGGTGGGGGATGCGTGCCGGTTCGGCCCTGACCCGGGTGCACGGTCAGCCCTTGACGGCTCCGGCCAGGGAGCCGGAGGAGAGCCGGCGTTGCATGAAGGCGAAGAAGACGAGGCTGGGCAGGGTGGCCAGCAGTGAGCCGGCGGCCAGCGGGCCGAGGCGGGCGGTGCCCTCGATGCCGACGAACCGGGCCAGGGTGACCGGCAGGGTCGCCAGGTCCGGCGTCTTGATCAGCACCAGGGCGAAGAAGAACTCGTTCCAGGCCGAGATGAAGGAGAACAGCGCGGTGGCGACCAGGCCGGGGGCGAGCAGCGGGAAGACCACCCGACGCAGGGTCTGCAACCGGCTGGCCCCGTCGACCGCGGCCGCCTCCTCCAACTCCTTCGGAATGTTGCGGACGAAGCCCTGGAGCATCCAGAGCGCGAAGGGCAGCGCCCAGACCACGTAGATCAGCACCAACCCGGCGTGGGTGTTGGCCAGCCCGACTTCGCGGAGCACCAGGAAGATCGGGATGATCAACAACACGAACGGGAAGAGCTGGCTGAGCAGCACCCAGCCGAGCGCGGCGGTGCCGAGCCGGCTGCGAAAACGGGCCAGCGCGTACGACGCGGGCAGCGCGACCAGGACGGTCAGCACCGCCGAGGCGAGCGAGACCTGGAGGCTGTTGAGCGCCGCCCGGCCCAACTCCTGCTCGGTGAAGGCCTGTACGAAGTTGTCCAGGGTCGGGTTGACCGGGATCAGCGTCGGGTGCAGCTGCACCAGCTCGCGGGGCGGCTTGAACGAGGTGGAGAGCAGCCACACCAGCGGGAAGCCGAGGAAGATCAGGTATCCGGCCAGCGCCAGGTACTGCAGCACCCGGCTGGTACGGCTCGATGTGCCCAGCATGGTCAGTTCGCCTCCCTCAGTCGACGGCGCAGGTAGACGGCGAGCAGCGCCACGATGATCACGACCATCACGTTGCCGAGCGCGGCGGCGTAGCCGTAGTTGCCGTAGCGGAACGCCTCCTCGTAGGCGAAGAGCATCGGCAGCATCGTCTTGCCACCCGGCCCACCGGCGGTCAGCACGTAGACCAACCCGAACGAGTTGAAGTTCCAGATGAAGTCGAGCGAGGTGATCGCCACGATGACCGGCGCGAGCGCGGGCAGCGTCACGGTGCGGAACCGGTGCCAGCTACTCGCGCCGTCCACCGCTGCCGCCTCGTGCAACTCTGGGGGCACCCCCTGCAACCCGGCCAGCAGCACCACAGTGGTCTGTGGCATCCCGGCCCAGACGCCGACGACGATCACGGCGGGCAGCGCGGTGCTGAAGTCGCCGAGCCAGTTGGTCCGCAGCCCCTCGGCACCGATCCGGTAGAAGAACTCGTTGAGCAGCCCGGCGTCCGGGTGGTAGACCAGCTTCCAGAGGATGCCGACCACCACCGGGGGCATCGCCCACGGCACCACGGCCAGCACCCGCGCCACGCCCCGGAAGCGCAGCCGCTGGTTGAGCAGCAACGCCAGCCCGAGGGCGAGCACGAACTGCAGCACGGTCACGCCGACCGCCCAGATCAGCCCGACCTGGAACGAGTTCCAGAACAGCTCGTCACCGAGCAGCTCCCGGTAGTTGTCCAGGCCCGTGAAGCTGATGTCGGTGTTGCGGCCGGCCCGCGCGTCGGTGAAGCCGAGGTACATCCCGCGCACCAGCGGGAAGACCGAGAGCACCATGATCGGCAGCAGCGACGGCAACAGCAGCAGGTAGATGGTCAGCTTGTCGGAACCACCCGACGGCCGCCGGTTGTCCCGTCCCTTCCGGCCCGTCCCGTTCCGCCCGCCGGCCGGCTCGACCTCCGCGACCGCGCTCACCTGAGCACCCCCTCGGTGGCACGGGGGTCCTGTCCCGACGGTTGCGGGCTGGCGGCGCGGACGACGAGGTCCGGGCTGGAGGCGCGGACGACGAGGTCCGGGGCGACCTGCTCGCGTCGGGGCGGCAGCGTCGGGTCGGCGATCCGCTCCAACAGCAGCTCGGCGGCCCGCCGACCACGGCTGGCCGAGCCGAGTGACACGCTGGAGAGCTGGGGGAACATCATCTCGGCCAACTCCGTGTCGTCCATGCCGATCAGGGCGACGTCCTCGGGCACCCGTCGGCCGGCGGCGAGCAGCGCGTGCAGGGCGCCGACCGCGATCAGGTCGTTGGCGCAGACCAGCGCGTCGGGTCGGGCTCGGGCAAGCAGCCGTTCGGCGGCGGCCCGGCCGGCGGCGTACTGGAAGTCGCCGACCTCGATCAGCGTCTCGTCGAGGGTGATGCCGTGCCGGGCCAGGGCGGTCCGGAAGCCGGCGTCCCGGGCCGCGCCGGGCACGGTGTCGAGCGGGCCGTTGACGAAGCCGATCTGCCGTCGACCGGCCGCCACCAGGTGGGCCACGGCGAGCCCGACGCCACTGCGGGAGTCGGTCCGGACGTTGTCCACGCCGGCGTCGGCGGGCAGCTGACCGATCACCACGACCGGTACGGGGCTGTCGACCAGGGCGGTGAGGTGGGCGTCGGTGATCCGGATCGGCGAGATGATCATCCCGTCCACGTAGCGGTGGGCGAGCCGGCGCAGCAGGGCGGTCTCGTTGTCGACCTGGCCACCGGTGGCGTGCACCACCAGCTGGCGGCCGGAGGCGGCGACGACCGACTCGATGGCCCGCATCATCGCCACGTAGACCGGGTTGCCGATGTCCTCGACGGCGAGGGCGATCAGGTCGGTGCGCTGGGACTGCAACGAGCGGGCGATGGCGTTGGGCACGTAGCCCACCTCGGCCGCTGCGGCGCGTACCCGCCGGACGGTCTCGGCGCTGCCGCCGACGCCGTTGAGCACCCGGGAGGCGGAGGCGATCGAGACACCGGCCCGAGCCGCGACGGTGTGCACGGTCGGTCGGTCCCCATCGGACTGTAAACGTTTACGAGCCACCTGTAGGACCTCCACCTCGAATGTTGTAAACGTTTCCGGGGAGTGTGCCCGCCTCATGCCGACAAGGTCAAGGGCTCGTTACGAAAACGTTTCCTACCCCACTTGACCTGGGCTGGAGCGTGATCGGCCCGCCCCGGAGACCGGCGCGAACGCCAGTCGATGCGTACCCCGGCTGCCCGGCCATGCCTGACGGTTGCTGGACACCGCGCGAAGAGACCCTGTGGAAAACTCGACTCCGCTGGCAAGCGGCGGGGGCGGACAGTGAGGGCTCATGGTCATTCGGTTCAGACTCCTGGGTGCCGTCGAGGCGTTCGTCGACGGCACCGCGGTCGATCTCGGCCACTCCCGTCAGCGCCACGTGCTGGCGGTGCTGCTGGTCGAGGCGAACAGGGTCGTACACGTCGACCAGCTTCTCGACCGGGTGTGGGTGGGCCGGTCGCCGCAGCGGGCGCACAGCGTCCTGTACAGCTACCTGTCCCGGTTACGACGGTGCCTGAGCAGCGCCGAAGACCTCGCCATCGTGCGGCAGCAGGGCGGCTACCTGCTCAGGGTCGATCCCATGGCGGTGGACCTGCACCGTTTCCAGGAGCTGGTCGCACGCGCCCGGCTCGCCGGGGACGACGCCCAGGCGCTGTGCCAGTTCGACGAGGCGCTCGGCCTGTGGCGCGGTGAGCCGTTCGCGCGCCTGGACCACCCCTGGTTCGACACCCTGCGTACCTCGCTGCAGCAGGCACGGCTGACCGCCGAGCGCGACCGGACCGACATCGCCCTACGTCGCGGTCAGCATTCGACACTGCTGTCCGAGCTGTCGCGGGAAGTGGCCGAACAACCGTTGGACGAGCGTCTTGCCGGGCAGCTCATGCTGGCGCTGTCCCGCTCCGGACGGCAAGCTGAAGCCCTCGACCGGTACCAACGGATCAGGCGAGCCTGGCCGACGGGTTGGGCGTCGACCCGGGGCCTGACCTGCAGGAGCTGCATCTACGGATCCTCCACGGCAACCGCGAGGCCGCCGCCCCGGGCCCGGTACGGGCACCTGCGGAACCGGCCGTTGGCCACACGCCCCGGCAGCTACCGCCGCCGGTGCCCTTCGTCGGCCGGGCCCGCGAGTTGGCGGCGCTGACCCATGCCGTCGACCGGCAGGCCGGAACCGGGCTCGCCATCGCGGTCGTCGCGGGGATGGGCGGGATCGGCAAGACCTGCCTCGTGTTGCGGTGGGCCCACGACAACCTGGACCGGTTTCCCGACGGACAGTTGTACGTCAACCTGCGCGGCTTCGAGCCCGCTGCGGAGGCGATGCCACCGGCGGTCGCGCTGCACGGCTTCCTCAGCGCCCTCAACGTGCCGCCCGGTGCGGTGCCGCTGGATCTGGACGCGCAGGTCGGGTTGTACCGCAGCCTGGTGGCCGGTCGGCGGATGCTGATCGTGCTCGACAACGCCCGTGACGCCGAGCAGGTGCGTCCCCTGCTGCCCGGTGCCGCCGGATGCGCGGTGGTGGTGACCAGCCGCCAGCGGCTGTCCGGCCTCGTGGCGGTCGAGGGCGCCCATCCGATCACCGTCGACCTGCTCACCACCGCCGAGGCTCGCGAGCTGGTGGCGAGCCGACTGAGCGACGGCCGGGTGGAATCCGAACCGCGGTCGGTGGACGGGATCGTCGGGCGGTGCTCCGGGCTGCTGCTGGCCCTGGCGATCGTGGCTGCCCGCGCGGCGACCCGACCCGGGTTCTCGCTCGCCGCACTGGAACGGGAACTTGTCGAGCTGCAGGGCGGCCTCGACGGCTTCGCCGGCGGCGGAGACCCTGCCACTGACCTACGGTCGGTCTTCTCCTGGTCGTACCGGGCTCTCGGCGAGCCGGCAGCGCGGCTGTTCCGCCTGCTCGGGCTGCATCCCGGGCCGGACATCTCGGTGCGGGCCGCAGCCAGTCTCGCCGCCCTGCCGAATCGGCAGATGCGGGCCGCCCTCGCCGAACTCAGCCGGGCGCAGCTGTTGGTGGAGTGGACGCCGGGCAGATACACCTGCCACGACCTGTTGCGGGCGTACGCTGCGGGACTGGTCGAGTCGGAGCCCGCGGAGGTGCGCCGCGAGGCCCTGCACCGCACCATGGACCACTACCTTCGCAGCGCCCACTGTGCCGACCGGTGGCTTTCCCCGCTGCGGCATCCGATCGAGCTGTCGCCGGCGACGGCGGGGGTGCAACCGGAAGAGCCGGCGGACAACACGCAGGCGATGGCCTGGTTCACTGAGGAACACAGTGTGCTCAGCCAGATGGTCGAGCTGGCCGCCCGGCACGGCCTCGACCGGTACGTCTGGCAGTTGGCGGGAACGCTGACCACCTTCCTGAGCCGCCAGGCCCACTGGAACGACCTGATCGCCGTCCAGAACCGCGCGCTGGCCGTCGCCGAGCGGAACGGCGACCGGGCGGCGCGGGCACAGGCCCACCAGGACATCGCTGCCGCCTACTCGGAGACCGGGCGGGTCGGGTCGGCCCGGGATCACCTGGAACGCGCGTTGGTGTTGTTGGACGACCTCGCCGACCGGGTCGGCCAGGCGCACACCCTGTTGACCCTGAGCTGGGTCAGCGAGAAGGAGGGCGACCAGGCTGCGGCGTTGCGTCACGATGAGCGGGCGCTGCGGCTGTTCCGCGACCACGGGCACCAAGCGGGGGTGGCCCGCGCACTCAACGCGCTCGGCTGGGACCACGCGATGCTCGGTGAGTACCAGGAGGCGATTCGCTACTGCCAGGACGCCGTCGCCCTGCAACGGGAACTCGGCGACCGGACCGGCGAGGCGAACAGTTGGGACACCCTCGGCTACGCCCATCACCACCTCGGTCACTACCAACAGGCGACCTGCTGCTATCGCCAGGCGCTGGACCTCAGCCGGGAACTCGGACACCGCTACAACGAGGCGGAGGCCCTACGGCACCTGGGCGACACCCAGCTGACCCTCGGTGACCCGGAGGCCGCCGATCAGTGCTGGCGGGGTGCTCTGGAGATTCTCACCGAGATCGGGCATCCGGAGGCCGAACAACTCCACGGCAGGCTTGCCGCGAGCCGCGCTGCGATCGTCGACCGGTAGGCCCGCGCCGACGGGCGACGGCCCGTCGGCGCGGGCGAGCAGGAGAGAGCGGCGGGAACGACGCATCCCCGCGGCCGGTGGACGGCATCGAGCCGTACGCTGCGCCGCGGGTCAGACATGGCACGCGGGGCACATCCACAGGTCTGTCGGCCGTTACCCGTGACGAGCACAATCGTCCATATGACGATCACCCCGGGTGGGCCGCCTACCCACAACACGCCGGCCAACCTCGCTCGGGGGTTCCTGACGGGCGGGGTGATCGGGGCGTCGCTGACCGCCTTCATCGGTGGCTGTGTCGTCGAGAAGGTGCCGCTGATCGTCACGGGGCTGGTCCTGCCCGCGGTCTACGGGCTTCTCTTCTTCCTCGCCACGCTGCCGCGCCGGGCCCGGGAGGCGGCTGTCGTGCCCCGCACGGCACTCGCGGTGATCGAGAGTCGGAAGGCCGTCGGGGGTGAGAGCAGCGACGTGCCGGTGCGGTTCGAGCTGTCCGTCGCGCCGGACGACGCACCAGCGTTCCGGGTCGAGATACGGCAGGACGTCAACCTCGTCGAGCTGCCCGAATACCGGCCGGGCGGGGTCGTGGTGGTGCAGTATCCGCCGGACCGGCCGTGGAAGACGCGGATCGTGAAGCGGCCGACGCCGGAGTGGGAGGAGCGGGTGGCCGTGGCCCAGCTGACCTCGGTGCCCGGTCCGGCCATGAAGAGCGAGAGCCCGGTGGGCTGTTTCAGCGGGTTGCTCACTCTCCTCGGGCTGCTGCTCGGCGTGGCCGCCGTGCTCATGCTGTTCCGGGTCGACCTGTTCGACTCCCGAGAGGGTGACAGTGGCGCGGCCAGACCGTCCGTCTCCTCCTCCTCGTCCACGACCACCGTGACGTCGGCGACGGGCATGGTCACCCTCGGCCCCGGCCAGTCGATGCTCGACGAAGGCGAACTGCGCGAGGCCGTCCAGTCGTTGACGCAGGGCGCGGAGCGGCGTCGGGCGCTCACCCTCGTCGTTCAGGACCGCCTGCTGACGATCGTCTTCTCTCCCGCCGGTGTGCAGAGCGCCGGGTTCGACCCGGGTTCCCTGCCCTACGACCGTGTCCCCGGCCTGGTCGAGGAGGCCAGGACCACCCTCGGCGTCGAGTCCCCGCAGAGCTGGCAGCTCACCGCCGACGGCGTCACCGGCTCGCTCACGCTCAGGGTCATGGTCACCGGCGGTGGCGGCACGGGAACCCTGGAAGCGGACGGACAGGGCAAAGTGCTGCGGCGCAGCGGCAGATGACCACCTGGGCAGGAGGAGCGCGCATGGGATGGGACGAGTTCCTGGTGCTGTGGTGTGCGGTGTGGGGTGTGGCCGCCCTGGTCGGGTACGGCATGTCGCTGGCCGGAGTGACCAGGGCGCAGCGGACGGTCCAGCTCACCGGGCGGATCGAGCGGGTGCGGGAGCCCCGGCACGGCGGATCCCGCACGGGCGGGATATCGGTGGTCGTCTCCTACCGCGACCCGGCCTCGGGGCGGGAAGCCACCGTGACGAACGACGGTGACCGGGGCGAGATGATCACCTCTGCGTGGGAGGGCCGGGAGATCGGGGTCAGCCACCCGCGAGGCAGGCCGCACGACTACCGGTTCTCCCAGACTCCGCAGGAGCCCGGTCGTGGACTGGGCTGGCCGAGTTTCGCGGTCTTCCTGGTCTACGTCGGGCTGGTGGTCCTCGCCGCGATCGACCGGGGGTGGCCGTGGGCGCTGATCGGCTTCGGCGCTCCGTGGGCGGTCTTCGCCGCCGTCCACCTGCCCGAGGCGGTACGCGACAGGATCCGCCGCATCGAGAGACTGGCCGCGATGGACACCGTGCCGGGACGGGTCGTCGCGGTCCTCAAGGACGTCAGCGTCGACCAGGACGACGGCCACACCTCGACCACCATCACCCCGGTCCTGTCGTTCACCACCCGCGAGGGCACGGCCGTCACGGCCTACTGCACGTCGAACCTCCCCGACCCCGCCGACGCGTACGGCCGTGACGTCACGGTCCACTACACCTCCGCCGACCCCGCCGAGTTCACCCTGGACCGCGCGGCCGAACGCCGTATGCGGGGGCGGGACCTGACGATCAACGTCCTGGTGGTCGTCGTGCTCGCGGCGACGGCCGTGGCGGGAGCGGTGCTGCTGTGAGAGCCCGGAGGGTTCTCCGGTGAGACCCGGAGGGGTGCCAGGCCGGGAAGCCACCTACTCCCGCATGGCCGCCGCCTCCGCCGTCTATCGTCGGGGTGCCCCGGATCTCCACCGTCGAAGGGCTGGCTGCGCATGAAGGTCTGGTTGTTCGAGCATGCCGAATCCAGCCCCTACCGACCCGTCGACTCCCTCAGTCACGCCCGGCTGTCGGAGATCGACTCGCTCGACGAGGTGCTCGCCTTCGTCGGCGGGCTGAGCGCGGCCGACCCCGGGGCCCGGTTTCTCTGCACCCTCGACGACCTGGGCCAGTGCTGCTACACCAGCATGCACGCCGCCGAGGACGACCGGCTCCACACACCACCGGGGGAGATCGACTTCGACGACCCGCGTGCGGTCCATGCCTACCACCTGGCCTGCCTGGGGCACGTGGCCGCGCAGCTCGACAACCCGCAGTTCCGGACGAACTGGGAAGAGGTCACCGGCACGCTGCCGGCGCTGGCCGCCGACATCGAGACCCTCGCCGCGACGAACGCGGACGCCTCCGCCGTACTCGACACGGTCGTCTACGTGCAGCGGCTGCCCGTCGCCCGCGACGACCTGCTGCTGGCGGGGCTGCCCAACGGCTACTTCACCTCGGACTGGAACGTCTTCCAGAACCACGCCGTCATCCGGCGGATGCACGAGTCGCACGGATACCGGTTCTTCGGCATCGGCGCGTCCTGGCTCGGCTTCGTGGCCGACGCACCGCTGAGCGCCGAGAGCGCCACCGGCCTCGTCGCGGACCTGACGGACCTCTACGGCGACCCGGAGGGCGCCTCCGGGGCATGGCGTGACCTGGCCACCCACGTCCAGCGGAGCACGACGTTACTGCTCTGCTACACCGAGGAGTTCGGCTGAGCCGGACGACGTCCAGTTCGGGGAGGGTCACGTGGGCGCGACCCGGTGTGCGGGCCGCAGTCGCGTGGAGAGACCACCGGGCCGGCCCGGACCCGGTAGCGATCGTGGTCGAGGCCGGGGCTACCGGCGCAGCTGGGCGACAGCGGTGGCGACGTCGATCACCGAATCCACTGGTATCGACGTGTCCTTCGAGGCTGTCAGCAGCGCACCGGTTGCCACGACGGTGACTGTCCCTTCCGGGAAGAGCACCTGCACGGAGCCCGCCTCGCCCAGGGTACTTGCCTGTTTCCCCAGGTTGATGCGCCCGCCGAGGGCAGTGGCGCGGGGGTCGTCGGTCGCACCCGGCAGCGCCGCCAGGTCGTCCTTGCTCCAGCCGGTTCGGTCGACGGTGATGCCGAGAGTCGCGTACTCGTCGAGGTTCGTGGAAGCGGACTTGACGGCCGCGTTGGTCCAGACGCACGAGGTGCTTGACGGGTCTTCCGCGGAGTCGTCGGCGGAGAACGAAAAGGCCTTGGTGATGGGGGCGGCCAGCGGCTCGATCTGCGCGCATCTGATGGCGTTGTCGGATTCCCCTGTTGTGGAAGGCGCATTGGATGCAGGCGCGGGAGTGCCGCCCAGTTCCCCGGTAGCCGCGTCGTCCGAGCTTCCGGAGCAGCCGGTGAGTGACCCGAGGCCCACGGTGACCAGCGCGGAAACAGCGGCAATTCGAGAGCGGCGCGAGATGGCTTTCATGAGGCGATGCTACGGCTCGCGTCTTGGCGAATCGCAGCAGGTCCAGGCCCAGTGAGCCTTCCGGCATAGGGGATTGGCCGCCGAGTGCGCTGTCCGGAATAAGTGTCAGTGAGCGGGAGTCGCCACGACGGGCGAGAGCAGTCGTATAGGGATGCGATATTCCCGATCGCCGTCGAAATCGGCGTCGGCCCAGGCGACCCCGCTCACCCCTGACAGCTCGATGGCTAACCGGTGATCACCGGCCAGGCGTAGGCCAGCAGGGCACACGCGGCCCCGAGCAGTGCGAGCGAGAAGCCCCGGGTGGGGAAGGGCAGCGCGGCGAGCACGAGCAGGATGACCGCGACGACATAGAGAAACGCCTGCACCGACATGGCACTCTCCTCGATGGTGGGCTGACGGGCGGTGCGATCTCTACCCCTGCCGGCCCGGTCGTGAAACCCGTGCCTGCCCGCTGGCCCGGCCCCTCGACCCACCGACCCCCTGACCGCCCACAACCTCGCTCGGTGGTGCGGCCATCGAACCGGCGTGATTCTTGCCGATGGTTCTGCCTGTTCTCGGGACTCCGGTGTCACTTGACTCATAGTCATGAAACGAACCCGGAAAGCGACCCTCCGCTCGGTTGTCGCCGGCGTGCTGATCGGCGCCACGGTGTTGGTCGGCCCGCTGACGGCGCCCTCGAACGCCGCGCCCAGTCAGCCGTTCGGCACGTCGACGGCCGAGAACGGCCGCTCCGTCCTCGACCTGATCCCGGCGCAGACCCGGGACCGGATGCTCGCCCAGGCCCCGCTCGTCGACGCCGCCAACGTCATCCGCACCGCCGTCGACGCCGGTGCGCCGCGCGGCTACGCCGGCATCGGGCTGGTGGACGACCACGTCACGCTCTGGTGGAAGGGCGCCCTGCCGAGCGACATCGCGGTGGCGGTGTCGACCGCTCGCCGCACCGCCCCCGTCGAGGTGGTCGAGGCGACCTACACCCGCAGCGAGCTGAAGAAGGCGGCGGCGAAGCTGGCCCCCGTCGTCGACGCCGACCCGACCGACGCCGCCCACGCCGTCCGGCTCCGTACCGACGGCTCCGGCATCGAGGTCGTCGTCGACTCGACCGCCGGCACGAAGCGACCGACGCTGCCGGCGACCGGGGTCAGCACCCGCACCGTCGTGCGGGACCGGATGATCGAGCGGTCCCGGTACAACGACTCCGCGCCGTACGACGGCGGGATCGGGATCGGCCTCACCACCTACGCCTGCACCGCCGGCTTCGGCGTCCGCAACCACACCACCAGCACGGGCTACCTGCTCACCGCGGAGCACTGCGGACCCATCGGCCAGCCCTGGCACGTCGCCTGGAACACGACCTCCAACACCGGGACGCTGGTCGGCTACTCGGTCGCCAGCAACGACGACCACGACACCATGCTGGTCTCGACCTCCTCACCGGGCGACCACATCTACGTCGGCGGGCAGAACGACGAGGTACGCGCCCAGGTGACCGGCTGGACCGAGGTGTTCCCCGGGCAGCTTCTCTGCCAGTCGGGATACACCTCGGCCGGCGAACTCGGCGGACCGGTCTGCAACCTGCGGGTCGACTTCCACTACGACGACATCGAGGACCTGGTCGAGGCCACCCAGCTCGACGACGACGAGGCGGCCCGGGGCGGCGACAGCGGCGGCCCGGTCTACTCGGTCAACGCCAACGGCACCGTCCTCGCCGCCGGCACCACCACCCGGTCGGCCGGCCCCGGCTTCGGCTTCCAGGACTTCGCCACCGCCCGGGACGACTACGGCGACATCCGGCCGGCGACCACCCTGGTGAGCACCTGCCGCGTGTCGTACGTGGTGACCAACTCCTGGGGCACCGGCTTCACCGCCAGCGTCACCGTCTACAACGACGGCCCGGCCGTCAACGGTTGGTCGCTCGGCTGGACCTTCCCCGGCAGCCAGCTGATCCAGGGCCACTGGAACGGCGTCTTCCAGCAGACCGCTGCCGCGGTCTCGGTGGCCAACGAGAACTTCAACGCCAACATCCCGACCGGCGGCGCGGTCAGCTTCGGCTTCACCGCCGACGGCTCTCCCACCACCCCGGCGCCCTTCACGCTCAACGGCACCACCTGTAACTGACCCACCCCGGCCCCCTGAACACCTCAGGGGCGGCGGCACCACGGGTTCCTGGTCACCCACCACGATCCGCGTGAACACCAGGTCGGGCCCCGCCGGTCACCCCGGCGGGGCCCGACGGTGCGGTGTCCGGTCCGCTGGAGGAGTCTCGTCGCCAGCGCCCACCCGGGACGACCACCGCCGTCTACAATCGACACCCATTCACCGCGTACCCCGTGAATCCGCGCCTGCTGCCCCGTCAGGCCCAGGCCCTCGCGGCAGGAGATCGCGGTGTTCGGTCCCGGGGTGGAAGAGGAGTTGCCGTGAGTACAGCGCGTCGTCTCATGCCGATCGCCCTTGCCCTGGCCCTGGCCGTGGTCCCGTCCCTCGACGCTGCCGCCCAGCCCAGCACTCGGCCCAGTCCCCAGCCCCAGCCCGCTCCCCAGCCCGACCACCGCCGCCTGCGCATCCTGATCACCAACGACGACGGTTGGATCGGACCGGGCGGATCGAGCACCCCACTGATCGTGGCGCTGCGCAATGCCCTCGTCGCCGACGGCCACGACGTGACGGTGTGCGCCCCGGCGACGAACCAGAGCGGCACCGGGACGTTGATCACCTATCCGACGGTGAACCTCGCCAATCCCGAACCCCGGGTGTGGACCGTGACGGGCACGCCCAGCGACGCGGTGATCGTCGGCCTCGACGCCCTGTTCCACAGCGAACCGCCCGACCTCGTGGTGTCCGGGATCAACCCCGGCGGGAACTACACCTCGGTCGCCAACCACTCCGGGACCGTCGGCGCAGCGATCGCCGCCCTCGAGAACGACGTTCCGGCGATCGCCGTCAGCATCGACGGCAAGACCCTCGACGAGTCGCTGGCGCTCAAGGACAGGGTCGCCGGGTACACGAGCGACGTCGTCGCGGCGCTCGCCCGCAACGCCGGTGGCCGTGCCCTCCTCCCCGAAGGCCTCGGCCTGAACATCAACTACCCGGGCAGCACCGCGGTCACCGGCACGAGCCTGACGCGCGTGGACCGGAACAGCTACCTCCGCTTCGGGTTCACCAACACCACCGGGGCGCTCGGCCAGCCCGGGACCTACGCCCTGACGATCGGCGGGCCCACGGGCACGCCTGCCCCCGGCAGCGACTGGAGCGCACTCCAGGCCGGCAGGATCAGCATCACCCCGTTCGACGCCGACCTCAGCGCGAACCCGCCCGGTGCGACCCGGGTGCGCTTCCTGGAACGCCTCAACCCCTGACGCTCCGGTTCTCCTTCAGCCAGCTTCCGTCCCGGGGGTCCGATCCGACGGATCGACGATCTGCTCGCCCCGCCGGCCCGACCGGGCCAGCGCCCCGGACATCGGTCGACGGTGCCGGCGTCAGCGCCTCACCCGCGGGTGCTGACGCCGGTCTCGGCGCGAAGCGTCGCCACTGGTCGGCGTGCCGGGCCGTTGCACCAGACCGGCGGGATGTGCCCCGTACGGCACCCTGCTCTCCGCCTGGCCGAAGCCCCCGGTCGATATTGCCGGAACGGGCACGGCGTGCTGGAATGGCTCACATCGCCGCAGCACGGGGGCAACCGTGCTGGGAACGGTGAGCACGGGAGCATCGCAGGCCGGCAACGCGCCGCCACGGCGGACGCGCATGCCCCGTCGCCGGGCCATCTCCACGACGACGGGCAGCAGGTCTCCCGCCGTACGTGTCCCCCCGTCACGCACTCCCGCGACTACCGAGCGTTCGGCCGCTGGCAGCCGGAGGCGTCCGGTGCGCCCTGTCGACGCACCCGCACGAGGTGAGCAACGTTCGTGCTGGCCCGGGAGAGTCCGTACCGGCCCCGCCCACGGGGTGGGAGCCAGACGTCCTGGAGGATGACCATGCGCAGTTTCCTCGCGGTGTTCGCCGCCGCCCTGATCCTCGGCACCACCGCCGGCAGCGTCCCGGCCGGCGCGTCCGGTGCCTCCCCGCGCTCGTGCACCCGAGGCATGCTCTTCTGCGAGGACTTCGAGCGGCTGCCTCCGGGCGGCCCCAGCACGCTGAACTGGGGCGTCGACACGCGCAGTGGCACGCTCACCGTCGAGCGTGCCCGCCACGGCAACCAGGTCCTGCACATCCACACGGTCGACAACGGGCGTGCCTTCCTGCGCGTCGACGACTTCGCCGCGCCGGGCAACCGCTTCTACGGTCGGATGCGGCTGCGCGTCGACGCCTTCCCCGCCGCCCCCGACTGGGCGCACTTCACGCTGGTGGAGGCGACCGGCGCCGGCAGTTCGGAGGTCGTCCGTCCGGTCGGCGGCCAGTACGCGCCCACGGTCCCCGGAGTCTTCTGGGGTGTGGGCGCGGACGGTGGCCCGACCGGCGACTGGACCAACTGGCGGGAGTCCGCCCCGGTCGCCGAGGACACCTGGCAGTGCTTCGAATGGAAGCTCGACCCGACGGACAACCGCGTCGCGGTGTGGATCGACGGGGTGGCGAACCCGGAACTGACCGCCTCCACCACCGCGCACGGCGGCAACGACGTCCCCTTCATCCTGCCGACGGTCGACACCGTGAAGATCGGCTGGCAGCTCTACCAGGGTGGTGCCACGCCGGGCGAGTTCGACCTCTGGATCGACGACATCGCCCTCTCCACCAGGCGGCTCGGCTGCTGACGTCGACCGTCACGTTCAGGGGTGCCGGTCTCGGTGTCGACCGACGTCGAGACCGGCACCCCTGTTCGCTCAGGTTCCTCCCGCGGGTCCGCGGTGACCGGCCGGGCGGCTCCGCTCAGGCGCAGCCGCGGTACTGCAACGAGGCGTCCTTCATGTACGCCCACAGCGCCAGGCCGTTCCAGTAGTCGTACGGCGGCTGGTCGTGCTCGCACCGTGCGTCACGCTGCCGGACCGCTCCTGCGGGAGGGGAAGGTCAGGGTGCCCCGGACAGGCAGGAAGCCCTTCCTGCCAGTTCCCGCTGGGCTCAGGGCGACGGTCGACCCGAAGGGGCAGGTTTCGGGCCGAGGTGGCTGCGCTCACCCTCGTGGTCGAGGATGCAGAGAACCTCGGCCGGGCCGTCGTGCGCCCCGAACGCGTGCGGGACCAGGGTGGAGAACTCGGCTGCCTCGTTCGTGCCGACGAGGATCGTCCGCTCGCCGAGGCGCAGCTCGATCGTGCCGGAGAGCACGATGAACCAGTCCCGCCCCGGGTGCACCCGCAGCTCCGTCGGTGCCTCGCGGGTGATCCGCATCTTGGCGACCGTCTGGTTGTTGTCGCGGGAGAGCAGCCAGGTGGTGATGCCGCGCTCCTCGTTGCAGTGCGGGCGGATCACCACGTCTTCGTCGGCATCCGACTCGACCAGCCGGTCGAGCGTGATGCCCAGTACCCGGGCGATCGTGGCGACCTGGTCCAGGGCGACCCGTCGGTGTCCGGTCTCGATGCGGCTGAGCGTGGAGGGGCTGATCAGGCAGCGACGGGCGAATTCATCCAGCGACCAGCCGCGCGCCACGCGCAGGCTGCGGATCCGTTGGCGGACCAGGGTCTCCAGATCCTTGTCTTGCTTCATAAGCAAGACAGTATGCCGATAGGGCATGGCCTGGCTACCGTGGCCGCATGCCACACGACCACTTGATCGAGCTGCTCGACCTCGACGCCGAGGTGCTGCACGAGTACTTCCACGACGTGATCGGCTGGGTCGGCCGCGAGGCCACCGGCCAGCCCCGCATCGTCGACCTCGGGGCCGGCAGCGGCACTGCCTCCATCGCCCTTGCCCGGGAACTGCCCGGCTCCACGGTCACCGCGGTCGACGTCTCCCCGGAGATGCTGGGCCACCTGCGTAGCCGCGCTGACGCCCTCGGTCTGGGCGATCGGATCGGCACTGTCGAAGCCGACCTCGACCAGCCCTGGCCCGACCTCGGGCCGGTCGACGTGATCTGGGCCGCCGCGTCGATGCACCACATGGCCGAGCCGGCGAACGCGCTCGCGTCGGCGTACGGCGCGCTGCGGTCGGGCGGGCTGTTGGTGATCGCCGAGCTGGACTCCTTTCCCCGCTTCCTCACCGGCACCATGGGCGAGGAAGCGGAGTTGCGCGGTCACGCCGAGGCGGCGAAGCGTCGGCACGAGGCAGGGCTGCACATGCACGAGAACTGGGGCGACCGGATGAGCCAGGCCGGCTTCGCCTCGGTGACCGAGCGGCACTTCGACATCGACCTGCGTCCGCCGCTGCCCGCCGCAACCACTCGCTACGCGCAGGTCTCGCTGAGCCGGATGTGCCACGGGCTGGAGGGGCGGCTCGCCTCCCGCGATCTCGCCACCCTTGAGGAGGCCATCGCGGGTCTGGCGGACCGGGAAGACCTCACCGTCCGCACCGAACGGACGGTCTGGCTGGCCCGCCGCTGACCTTCTGATCCGCGCCGGGCCGCCTCGTCGTCGGCGGGAAGGTCGAGGTGGCACGCCTCATCCCCGGGCTGCCTCGACCCACCAGAAACCGGCGTCCCGCGAGTTGTCGGATTGTCTCCCATCGCTATCTCCGCACGCTCCACTTCTGCTCGGCACGGACGGCACCAAGATGAGCAAGAGCCGGAACAAGCCATCACCCTGGCTGCCGACGTCGATGAGACCGCGCGCCTGATCAAGGGGGCCAAGACCGACTCGGAGCGGCACATCACCTACGACCCGGTCACCCGCCCCGAGGTGTCCTCGCTCCTGTTGCTGGCGGCCCGCTGCCAGAACCGGGCCCCGGAGCAGGTGGCCGCCGACATCGGCCCTGCGGGTGCCGCCGCGCTCAAGAAGGTCGTGACCGAGTCGGTCAACGAGTACCTGGCCCCGATCAGGGCACGCCGGACCGAGTACGGGCAGGATGCGGCTACCTCCGCGAGACGCTGCGCGAGGGCGACGAGCGTGCCAGAGCGGTGGCCGACGCCACTCTCGCCGAGGTGCGAGCCGCCATGAACACCTACTACTGACGCCGGTCACTTCCGCAGGTCGGCACCGGGAGCCGGGGCGAGGGTGGAGCCCGGAGAGGATGGATCCCGGAGTCGGGTGGGGCGGCGGGTCCTCCGGATCTCCGCCGCCCCGCCTCAACCGGGCCTCAGGGTTTGCGCGCCACCCCGCCGACGATGGTGTGGTAGGTGGCGGTCTGCCGAGTGTCTTCCTCACTGTCCGGATGCCACTCGGCCAGCGGGACCAGTCCGGGTGGCAGCAGCTCCAGGTCGCCGAAGAAGCCCAGGATCTCCTCGCGGGTACGCCACCGGCCGGTGCCGAGGGTTTCGTTGAACACCTTCTCCACCGCACGCGCCCGCTGCGAGACCTCCGGCTGGGCGTCGCCCGGGTCGTAGAAGTGCGAGATGGCCAGGTAGCTGCCGGAGGGCAGGGCGGCGATGAGCCGCCGGGCGACAGCAGCGGGGTCGTCGTCGTCGTGCAGGTGGTGCAGGATCGCCAGGAGCAGCAGCCCGACCGGCTGGTCGAAGTCGATCAGTTTACGGTCGTTGAGCTGTTCCAGCAGTTCCTCCGGCTGCCGGACGTCGGCCCCGACCACGGTGGTGGTCCGGGCGTCCGCGAGCAGGGCCCGGCCGTGCGCGAGCGCCATGGGGTCGTTGTCCACGTAGACCACCCGGGCGTCCGGGTCCACCTGATGGGCGATCTCGTGCACGTTGCCCCGGGTGGGCAGCCCGGAGCCGAGGTCGAGGAACTGGCGGATGCCGGCTTCGGCGGCCAGGTAGCGGACCGATCGGCGGAGGAAGGCCCGGCAGGCCCGCCCTGCCTCCGGGCCGTCCGGCGTGACCTGCATCGCCATCTGGGCGGCGTGTCGGTCGACCGCGAAGTTGTCCTTGCCGCCGAGATAGTAGTCGTACACCCGGGCGATGCTGGGCCGGGTGGTGTCGACGCCCGGCGGTGCCGCCTTGTCGCTCGTCAACGCTTTGATCCCTCCGAACAGGGCCATGGTTGGTCACATATTGGCGGGGAGACCACGACGCTCATGGCTGCCGAACCGATGCCGCCCCACGAGAGTGGGACGGATGTGCTCTGAGGGTAGATGAGCGGACTCCGCACGTCGATTCCGCTGGCACCGCAACTCCTGCAGGTAAACAGATGAGGAGACACCCGCCCGGAGCATCCGCGTACGCGGGGTGATGCGGCAGTGGCGTCGAGTGTGGAGGGTCGGGGCGGGGGATGCGGAAGGCGGCCCCGGCCAACCGGCCAGGGCCCTCGGCGGGAGGCCTTCCCGTGGAGTCGGGGTCTCCCGTCGGGTTTAGATATAGACCAACGTCTCGGTAGTGAGTTCGGGTCATCGCCTGGATTGACTGTTGGCAAACCCTGCGGGCCGGTGGTTCGTCACCTATGCTGCCCAATGGTACATCGATACAGCTAGATTGATGCCGTGCCACCCCGCGTCCGCCAACGACGGCGGGTCCGCTCGCTGATCGGAGTCCTCGATGGTCCTGCACCCAGCCGCCACCGCGCTGGCCAGCCTCGTCCTCGCCCTGCCCGCCGCCGTCCCGGTGGGCACCGCCGCCTCGTCCGTACCGCTTGTTCGGGCTGGTGATGTGAACGGTCACAGCAGCGCCGAACAGGCCGTCGGCACCTTGGCCGGGCCGCCCGGTGCCCCGCCCGGCGTCTGCCCGTCCGGCACCAGCTACGGCCCGCCGCTGCCGGCGACATCGGTCGTGGCCGCGAAGATCCGCAGTGGATTCTCGTTCCTCGAAGGGCCCGTCTGGCTCGCCGACCGGGGCTTCCTGCTGGTGTCCGACATGGGCGCGGCAACCGGGTCGGAGCGCGTCCAGCCGTCGACGATCCGACGGTTCACGCCGCCGGCGACCTTCGACACGTTTCTCGCCATCGCGGGCAGCAACGGACTCGCGCTCACCCCCGACGGGCAGCAACTCGTCGCCGCGACGCACGACCAGCGCAGCGTCTCGACGTACCGGATCGACGACCTGACCCGGGGCGTCGTCGCCACCAACTACCAGGGGCGGGCGTTCAACTCCCCGAACGACGTGGCGGTCCGTTCGGACGGCGTCGTCTACTTCACCGACCCCAACTTCCAGCGCGGCAACCGCCCCGACCAGATGAGCGGGCGGACCAGCGTCTTCCGCGTCTCGGGCGGCCAGGTGTCGCTGGTCGACGAGACGCTGCGACAGCCCAACGGCATCGCGCTCTCCCCGGACGGCACCACGCTCTACGTGGGGGCCTACGGCGAGAACAAGATCTACAAGTACGCCGTCCAGCCCGATGGCAGCACCGGTGCCCGCAGCGTGTTCGTCAGCTACGTGGGCGGCCCGGACGGCGCCACGATCGACTGCGCCGGAAACGTGTACTGGGCCTCCGGCGCCGACGGCCTGGTCCACGTGTACTCGCCCGCCGGCAACCAACTCGGCACGATCCGGGCCGGCTCCTCGGGCACGACCAACGTGGCGTTCGGCGGGTCCGACCGGCGGACCCTCTACGTCACCTCCGGCCCGACGAACGACTCCGGCCTGTACAGCGTGCGGCTCAACGTGCCCGGCTACCCGTACTGACCACCAGGTTCGACAGAAGGGACGCATCGCGTGCGAACCAGTCCTCGTCATCCCCGCCATCTCGTCGCCCTCGCCGTGCTGACCAGCGCCTGCACCGTCCTGGTCAGCGCACCCGCCACCGCCGGCCCGTCCGGGACGACGGCCGGCACGACGGCCACGACGGCTGCCGCCGGCCGGGGCCCGGCCGCCCCGCTCGCCGCCGACACCAGGCCGCCCACCGCGCCGACCAACCTGCGCAGCAGCAGGCTGACCTGCCAGTCCGTCACGCTCACCTGGTCCGCGTCCAGGGACGACGTCGGCGTCGCCTACTACGACATCTACCACGACGGCCAACTGGTCACCTCGGTCGCCGGCACCACGCTGACCGCCACGCTCACCGTCGCCCAGGGCGTCACCTGGGGCTGGTACGTCAACGCCCGGGACGCCGCCGGCAACGTGTCACAGGCCAGCGCCACGCTCAGCGTGACCCCGCCGTTCTGCCAGTCCGACACCCAACCGCCCACCACGCCGACCAACCTCGTCGCCACCGCCAACGGCACGGACGTGACCCTGACCTGGTCGGCCGCCACCGACAACGTCGCCGTCACCAGGTACGACGTCCTGCGCAACGGGGTGACGGTCGGCTCCGTCACCGGCACGGCCGCCAACCCGCCGGCGACCTCGTTCACCGACACCGGGCTGGCCGCCACCACCGACTACCGGTACACGGTCGTCGCCCGGGACGCGCAGGGCAACGCCTCGGCGGCGAGCAGCGCGGTGACCGTACGCACCGGATCGGCCTGCACCAGCGCGGTCTGCGGCACGACGGTGGTCACCACCGAGCGGGATCTGCCGTGGGGCCTGGTACAACTGCCCGACGGCACCGTCCTGTACGGGCGGCGCGACCTGTTCGACGTCGTCGCCATGAACCCCGACGGCACCAACAAGCGCAGCATCGGCACGGTGCCCAACGTCGCCGGCACCAACGGCGAGGGCGGGGTCCTCGGCCTGGCCGTGTCGTCGAGCTTCACCACCGACCGTTGGCTGTACATCTACCACACCACCACGACCGACAACCGGATCGTCCGCATCCGCTACGACGGCACCTTGCAGACCGGCACCGTGCAGGTGCTGGTCACCGGCATTCCGCGCAACAAGTACCACAACGGCGGGCGGCTGCGCTTCGGCCCCGACGGGATGCTCTACGCCGCCACCGGTGACGGGCAGAGCCCGGACCGCGCCCAGGACGTCAACGACCTGGGCGGCAAGGTGCTGCGGATCAGCCCCGACGGCAGGGTGCCGGCCGACAACCCCTTTGGCAACGCGGTGTGGAGCTACGGCCACCGCAACCCGCAGGGGCTGGCGTTCGACTCCCAGGGCCGGCTCTTCGAGCAGGAGTTCGGCAACAACGTCATGGACGAGACCAACATCATCGTCCGGGCCGGCAACTACGGGTGGCCGGCCTGCGAGGGCACGGTGGGCGACTGCGCCAACCCGAACTACGTCGCGCCCGTCCGCACCTACCCGGTCGCCGAGGGCTCGTGTAGCGGCATCGCCATCGTCCGCGACGTGCTGTACCTCGCCTGCCTGCGGGGCAACCGGATGTACCGGGCCGTGATCAGCGGAAACACGCTCACCGACGTGCAGCAGTACTTCGTCGGCACGTACAGCCGGCTGCGCACCGTCGAGCCGACCCTGGACGGAAACCTGTGGCTGACCACGAGCACCGGCGGCGACAAGGACAGCGTCCCGAACAACAGCAACGAGCGGATCCTCAAGGTGACCCTCGGCAGGTAGCCGCGGGCCGGCACGCCGCCGGCCCGGACCCACACCACCACCCCCGGTGAGGTCGTCGGCCGTCCGGTCGACGGCCTCACCGCACCACCCGTCCCCAGATCGGAGACCCTGCCCGTGAAACGTCTACTCAGGGCGGTGACGGCCGTCGTCAGCGCGGTCGTGCCGCTGCTCGCCATGACCGTGCTGATGACGGCACAGCCGGCCGCAGCGGCCTCGCTGACCCAGGTCACCAACTTCGGCAACAACCCGAGCGCCCTCAACATGTACCTCTACGTGCCCGACAACGTCGGGCCGAAGCCGGCGCTGCTGGTGCTGATCCACTACTGCGGGGGATCGGGGCCGGCGATCTTCAACGGCAACGGCCGCGACTACGTCACCGCCGCCGACCGGTACGGCTACGTGATCGTGGTGCCGGAGGTGACCCGGAGCAGCAAGTGCTTCGACGTGTACTCGCCGCAGGGGCTGCGGCGCGGCGGCGGAAGCGACTCGGACGGCATCATCTCGATGGTCAACTACGCCAAGCAGCAGCACAACGTCGACCCGGCCCGGGTGTACGTCAGCGGGTTCTCCTCCGGGGCGATGATGACCAACGTGATGGCGGCGCAGTATCCGGACGTGTTCGCTGCGGGATCGGCGTTCAGCGGTGTGCCGGCCACCTGTTTCGCGACCGGCAGCAGCACCAACACCTGGAACAGCCAGTGCGCCGGTGGCCAGCTCACCAAGACCGCCCAGCAGTGGGGCGACGCCGCCCGCGCGATGTATCCCGGCTACACCGGCCGGTATCCCCGGATGCAGTTCTGGCACGGGACAACCGACACCACGCTGTCGTACGTGAACTTCGGCGAAGAGATCAAGCAGTGGACCAACCTGCAGGGGGTGAGCCAGACCCCGGTGTTCACCGACCGTCCGCAGTCGAACTGGACCCGGACCCGGTACGGCGACAGTGGCACCCGGGCGACGATCGAGGGCATCAGCATCAGCGGGGTGGGGCACGAGCTGCCGCAGGCCGGCCAGATCGCGTACGCCATCTCCTTCCTCGGCCTCGACGGCGCCTCCACCACGCCGACCCCGTCACCGACCACGCCGACGGCCGGGGTCGCCGTGGTGGGGGGTCAGTCGGGCCGCTGCCTGGACGTGCCGAACGCCAGTACCACCAACGGCGTCCAGACGCAGCTGTGGGACTGCACCGGCGGCACCGGGCAGCGGTGGACCTACACGTCGGGCCGGCAGCTGACGGTGTACGGCAACAAGTGCCTGGATGCCAGCGGAGCGGGCACCAGCAACGGCACCCAGGTGATCATCTGGGACTGTCACGGTGGTGCCAACCAGCAGTGGAACGTCAACACCAACGGCACCATCACCAACGCGCAGTCCGGACTGTGCCTGGACGCCAACGCGGCGGGCACCGGCAACGGCACCAAGACCATCCTCTGGTCCTGCAACGGTCAGGCCAACCAGCGGTGGACGCTGCGGAGCTGACCACGTCGGAGCGGCGGCTACCCCCGCTGGACAACACGACCCCGCTGACCGCCTTCACCCACGTCGGTGGCACGGGTAACAACACGGCGACCTGGAACCCGACCCTGGTGGTCAACGTTCCACTGGACTCGCAGGCCGGCATCTCCCCCGGAACGGTGACGCATTCGGTGGCGTGAGCGGTGGGTCCGGTCGGCCGTGCGGGTCGTACCGGTGCTGCTGTGCCTCGCTGGTCTGGGCCCTGTCGCCCAGGCCAGCGAGGCCGCGCCTGATCCGGACGAGGGCAGCATCGGGATCCAACTGGGGTATCCGCGTCTATCTGAGCGTCGGCGCGGGCGGCGAACCGCCGTCCGACTTCAGCATTGGTGAGTCCGTCCCGGCCCGGGATGCGGACGGCGTGCCCTCGGTCGCCATCGGGTCGACAACACCGGCCAGCGGGCGTTGGACCTGACCGGGAAGGTCAACCTCTTGTGGTCACCCGCCGTCGGCGTACCGCCGTGGGCCGGTTGTCCACGGCACTGCTCCTGGCCTGCGTGACCACGCTGCTGGTCGATGTGGTCGCACCCGTGAGCGCGAGAGCGGAAACCGTGCCGGTACCGCTCGGCTCCGCCGCCGACTTCGCGATCCTCGCCAGCACGACCGTGACGAACACCGGATCCTCCGTGGTCACCGGTGACGTCGGCGTGAGCCCGGGTACCTCAGTGACCGGTTTCCCTCCCGGTCAGATCAACGGTGCGGTCCACGTGAACGACGGCCCCGCCGCGCAGGCACAGACCGACCTGACCATCGCGTACGACAATGCCGTGGCGCGGACCACCACCGACACCATCTCAGGTGATCTCGGTGGCAGCACCAGGACCACCGGCGTGTACAGCTCCGTCGGGGGCACCTTCGGGATCGCCGGCACCCTGACCCTCTACGCCGGTGGTGTCGTCTCGGCCAACCTGGGGTCGGTGACGGTGACCGACGACCGTCTGCTCTCGGCCGCTGCCTGGACGGCGACGGTCGTCGCGACGGACTTCGTCACCACCGGCAGCCCGGTACGGACTGACCAACGCCTTCGCGCACCTCGCCCGTCGTATTCACCAGAACCACAGCAGGCCGTGCCCACCGGGCCGACCAGAGGGTTGACGGCTGCCGAATCAGCGACAAAAATTTACAAGTATCGTTGTTATCGTTAACATTCGGGGTGGTGTCGCCGGCATCGGCTCGACCATTCATGGGAGAAAGCTATGCGAACAAGGGCAAGATGGCTCGCGGCGCTCGCCGCACTCGGCGTCATGGTCGCCGGGGTGGTGACACCGACCGGGCCGGCCAACGCGGAGTCCAACGGCGGGGTGCGGGTGATGCCGCTCGGTGACTCCATCACCGAGGGCACCCAGGTGCCGGGCGGGTACCGCATCGGCCTCTGGCAGCGCCTCGCCAGCGGCCGGTACACGATCGACTTCGTCGGGTCGCAGTTCAACGGGCCGGCCAGCCTGGGTGACCACGACCACCAGGGGCATCCCGGCTGGCGTATCGACCAGATCGACGCGAACATCGTCGGCTGGCTGAACACCCAACGGCCGCAGACCGTCCTGTTGCACATCGGCACCAACGACATCCTGCAGAACTACAACGTGAGCACCGCGCCGAACCGGCTCTCCACCCTGATCGACCGGATCACCGCCACCGTGCCCACCGCAGAGGTGTTCGTCGCGCAGCTCATCCCGCTCTCCAACAGCAACCAGGAGGCGGCCGTACGCACCTTCAACGCGGCGATCCCCGGCATCGTGCAGGGCAAGGTGAGCGCCGGGAAGCGGGTGCACCTGG
Organism: Micromonospora sp. NPDC051925; assembly: GCF_044548625.1. NCBI lineage: Bacteria > Bacillati > Actinomycetota > Actinomycetes > Micromonosporales > Micromonosporaceae > Micromonospora > Micromonospora sp. NPDC051925. Next base: position 63,173 of record NZ_JBIUCH010000028.1, read on the forward strand.
TCGACATGCACAGCGCCCTCACCACCGCCGACCTGATCGACGGCATCCACCCCACGTCCGGCGGCTACGACAAGATGGCCGCCCGCTGGTACAGCGCGTTGCAGTCGGTGTCCGGCAGCATCGGCAACCCGGGCAGCGGCAGCGGACAGACCACCACGATCGTGGGCAACCCGTCCGGGCGGTGCCTCGACGTACCCGGCTCTGCCACGACCAACGGCCTCCAGGTGCAACTGTGGGACTGCCACGGCGGCACCAACCAGCAGTGGACGTACACCTCCGGCCGGGCGCTCACCGTCTACGGCAACAAGTGCCTGGACGCGGCGGGCTACGGCACCACCCCGGGCACCCAGGTCACCATCTACGACTGCCACGGCGGAACGAACCAGCAGTGGAACGTCAACGCCAACGGCACCATCACCGGTGTGCAGTCCGGTCTCTGCCTGGACGCCTACAACGCGGGCACCGCCAACGGCACGAAGCTCGTGCTGTGGACCTGCAGCGGGCAGACCAACCAGCAGTGGAGCCGCCGGTAGCTCGCGTGGTCGCGCCGGCCGGTCGGCTCGTCCGCCGGCCCGGCGCGGCACCGGTGTGACCGCCCGCCGCGGGCACCCCGGCATCGGTGACCGATCCCAGGAAACGGTCGTGGGACGCCCCGGACCGGCACCTCCACCACCGAGTACGGGCCCGCCTGACCGAAGGAGAAGCGAGAAGTGAAGCTGCCAACAGATCAAGCCCCGACATCGGGGACCGCGCCCCGGGCCCCGTCCGTCCGTCGATCCGGCATCGCGAGATGGCTGACGGCCGGGCTCGCGGTGGTCCTCGGCCTGACCATGTCGACGACCACGCAGTACGCGGCGGCGGCGGACAGCCCGTACCAGCGGGGTCCGGACCCGACCCTGGCCAGTGTGGCCGCCACCCGGGGACCGTTCGCCACGACGCAGGCGACCGTGCCGGCGGGTAACGGCTTCAACGGCGGGTACGTCTACTACCCGACCGACACCAGCCTGGGCACCTGGGGCGCGGTGGCGATCGTTCCCGGCTACTCGGCCCTGTTCGCCAACGAGGAAGCCTGGATGGGCCCCTGGCTGGCGTCCTTCGGATTCGTGGTGATCGGGATCGAGACCAACAGCCGCACCGACGGGGCCGACGCCCGCGCCACCCAGCTGCTCGCGGCGCTGGACTACCTCACCCGGTCCAGCCCGGTCCGCAGCCGGGTGGATGCCAACCGGCTGGGCGTGATGGGCCACTCCGCGGGCGGGGCCGGAACCCTCCTGGCGGCGCTGCGGCGGCCGTCGCTGAAGACCGCGGTCGGTCTCGCGCCCGGCACGCCCGGCAACAACCTGAACATGTCCACCACCCAGGTCCCCACCATGCTCCTGTCGGGCCAGAACGACGGCACCGTCACGCCCTCCTACGTGCAGGGCATCTACAACACGCTGCCCGCCGGTGTGGAGCATGCCTGGGCGGAGCTGGCCGGCAACGACCACCTCTCGTTCACCCGGTCGAACCCGACCGAGATGCGGCTCCTGATCCCCTGGCTCAAGACCTTCCTGGACAACGACACCCGTTACACCCAGTTCCTCTGCCCGTTGGCGGACAGCACCGGCGTCTCGCGGTACAGCGCCACCTGCCCCCTGGTGCCGCCGGGCGGGCCGACGACGCCGCCCACCACCCCGCCGCCGACGAGCACGCCGACCACCCCGCCCCCCACGACCACCCCGCCACCCACCACCCCGCCGACCACCCCGCCACCCGGCGGCGCCGCCTGCACCGCCACCTACCGCACCGTCAACTCGTGGTCCGGCGGATTCCAGGGCGAGGTCACGGTGACCGCCGGCAGCGCCGCCGTCAACGGCTGGACCGTCCGCTGGGAGCTGGGTGGCGGCCAGAGCATCAGCCAGATCTGGAACGGCACCCTGAGCACCAGCGGCTCGACCGCGACCGTGAGCAACGTCTCCTACAACGGCGCGATCGGCTCGGGCAGCTCGACGACCTTCGGCTTCCTCGGCTCCGGAACGCCCACCAGTCCGGCACCGACCTGCACCGGCGCATGACCGGAGGCCGCCCACCTGGACGTCAGGTGGGCGGCCTCTTCGTGCCGGTTGCGGGCCATCCCCTGCCCAGCCTCAGCTCCAGGTGCCGGCGTTGACGAGCTTCCTATGCTGGGTGGTCCCGCCCCAGCAGGTGCCCTGCACGACCTGCGCGCCGTGGGCGGTGCTGGCGTTCGTCACGTCCAGACACCGGTCACTGTGCCGGGCCCGGAACTCGTAGTAGTCCACTGGCAGGGTGCTGCGCGCCGCTGCGGCCTGCGCCTCTGCCACTTCGGACCTCCATGCTGATGCGCGTGCATGCTGTCCGACGGATTCCCGGACACCACTGCCGAACACCGAACCGGGCTCAGGCTCAGGCTCAGGTGAATTTGTCGACGAAATCCGCGGGACATTGATCGTTGGACGCGATCCATCCGTGTAGGACGACGTGGGCGCAGTCGCGCCTGCCTGAACGGAGGAATCGGATGCTCAACACGTCTCGCTCCCGGGTTCGGGCGCTCGCTGTCGTCGGCATGGCAGGTGTCGTGGCGGCGCTCGGCGCGGTGACCCATCAGGCGTCCGCTGCCGAGGTGGCCGCGCCGGCCGCCGTCGGCCCCGACGCCCGCCGGGTCGACATTCCGCGCATCGCCCCGGCAATCAAGCCGCCGGCGGGTGCCCGCCCCGTCGGCGCGTACGTGGTGACCCGTGGAACACAGACCTACACGTGTGCCGGCGGCGTGTTCACCGGCGCGTCCGTGCCGGAAGCCCAGTTGATCGGCACCGGCGGCCGGGTCCACCACTTCAAGGGCCCGACTTGGCAGTCCGAGCGCGACGGCTCCCTGGTCACGGCGAAGAAGACCGCGGAGAGCGCCCGTCCGGGGACGATCCCCGAGCTGCTGCTGACGGTGGACACCCACTCCGGCACCGGCATCCTCAGCAACGTCTCGTACATCAGCCGCCTGCTGACCTCCGGCGGGGCCGCCCCGACCGGTGCCTGCACCGACGGGGCGACGAAGGCCGTGCCGTACGGCGCGGTCTACGTCTTCTGGGCCGCGAAGCGGTAGCCGTCTCGCCCCGGTGCCCGCCTGCCGTTCGGCGGGTGCCGGGGACGGCCGGCGGACCTGCCCGACGTCGATCGGTCCTCTGTGGACGGCCGTCGGATCGCCGGTCGGCCGGTGTGGACAAGGTGCACAGCTGATCCACAGCCGACGCCGAGGTCACTTTCCAGAATGCCCCGTATGAACAGGGTGTGACTTCCCGAATGCCCAGGGTGCTCGTCGTGGACGACGAACCCCACATCCGTACGCTGCTCTCGGCGAGGCTGGGGATGCTGGAGTTCGACGTCCGGGTGGCGTCCGGTGGTCGGGAGGCGTTGGTCGTGGCGGAAGCCTTCGACCCGCACCTGGTGGTGCTCGAGGTGATGCTCCCGGACCTGGACGGCTTCCAGGTCGCGCGGAGTCTGCGTTCCGGCCCGGGGCCGGGCGTGCCGGTGCTGTTCCTCACCGCCCGCGACGCGCTGGAGGACCGGATCGCCGGGCTCTCCGTGGGCGCGGACGACTACGTCACCAAGCCGTTCAGCCTGGAGGAGTTGGTGCTGCGGGTTCGGGCGATCATCCGACGCACCCGGACGGATCAGGGTGTGGAGCGCAGCGGGCGACTGCGCTATGCCGACCTGGAGCTGGACGAGGACGCCCACGAGGTGCGCCGGGGCGGCCAGTTGGTGGACCTGTCGCCCACCGAGTTCAACCTGCTGCGGGAACTGCTCGCCAACGCGGGTCGGGTGGTCAGCAAGGCGGAGCTCATGGACCGGGTGTGGAACTACCACTTCGGGGGCAACGGCCGGATCGTCGAGTCGTACGTCTACTGCCTGCGTAAGAAGATCGACCGGTGGGATCCGCCGCTGATCCACACCGTCCGGGGTGCCGGCTACGCGCTGCGGTTGCCTCGCGGTGGGGCCCCGCCGAACCCCTGATCCGGCCCCGGTCGGCAGCCGGCGTGGCTCGCATCGTCGCTGGTCCAGCGGTATCGAGGCGGCGGCCAGCGCTAGTTCGGCGGCATCAGGATCAGCTCTGGCCCGCGCGGATCGACGGGGCGGTCCGGTCGAGCAGGTCCGGGTCGGGGCCGGGGTTCGGCGGCGTCGACGCCGGGTGGGCCGGGTCGGTGCCGGACACGAAGTGTCGCCTCAGGGTGCGTCGCCAGCGCGTGGCGGGCAGCTCGGGATCGAGGGCGGCCAGCCCGGTCGCGTACTTGGAGATGGACACCGGGCGGTGACCCCGGCTCCAGAGCAGGCGGTCCACGTGCGAGGCGGTCGAGCCCGTCTTCGTCTCGATGATCGCCAGCTCGGGCAGCGCCAGCCGGCGGCCACGACTGTCTTCCCAGTGCAGTGCGACGTCGATGGTCGCCCGGCTCCCGGTCGCCGGCAGGTAGAGCGTGCTGCGCAGGTACCTGGTGGTGAGGGTCGGTGCGAACGCCAGTGCGGGGCCGGTGTTGACGGTGGCGAGCACTCCGTCGATGAACGACCGGCCGGGGGTGAGAGTGCTGCTGTCGTCGGGGCGGTAGGGCAGCCGCTCCTTGACCGTGCCGCCACGGGTGCCCTCGGTCTTCACCTCCAGCCAGCAGAGGCCCGAATCGAGGTACGTCCGCGTCCTGATCTTGAAACGGCGGCGGCGTCGGCGGGCGGTCAGCCGGAAGCTGACGAGGTCGGGGGTGTCGAAGTAGATCGACTCGTAGCGGAAGGCCCGCATGCCGTCGATCTCGAGCACCTGGTCGGTCCGGTCGAGCCCGGTGATCAGGTGTGGTATCTCGGCGAGCGGAAGCAGGTACTTGCGGTCGAACCGGGTCTGCAGAGCGGCGCGCTCGGTCAGCTCCGCGAGCCCGATCGGCGCGAGGTCGCCCAGGGCCGTGGTGGGCGTGCCGGCGGGAGTCATCGCTTCGCGCCCGCGTCGGCGGGACGGCGACCGCTGCTGGCGGTGACCCTCGGGCGTGAGTAGCGGACGTCGACGACCGTGGTGTCGTTGACCAGGTCGACCCGCTCGACGTTGACGTTGTGCACCCGTGCGCCGAGCAACTGTTCCAGGTGGGCGGTGAGGGCGACCGAGTCGGTGACCGCGCTGTCCAGCACGATGACGTGCCGTCGGTACCGGCGCAGCAGCCTGGGGTGGTCTCCGACGTACATCACCGCGAGGATCAGCGCGGTCAGGGCGCCGACCATCCAGATCGAGGTGCCGGAGAGCGGGCCGAGGATTCCGAGCGCGAGTGCGGAGAAGTAGTACGCCACCTCGTGCTGGTCGAGTTCGGTGGAGCGGAGCCGGATGATCGACAGCACCCCGAAGAGTCCCAACCCGAGGCCGGCGCCAACGGTGCTGCTGCTGAGTGAGCTGGCCACGGCGAAAACGCCGACGTTGACGCCGAGGTAGGCCACCACAAGGTCCCGCCGCCGGTGGCGGGGGAAGTACAGCGCGAAGACGAGCAGGACCACGGCGACCAGGTCCATTCCGGCCAGGACCAAGCGCGACATTTTCGCTCCTTCGGGTGTCCGCCCGGCGTCTTTCCGGTGAACGGAGTCTGACGGACAGGCATCTAATCGAGAACGGTAAATTTATCAGGCTGGCGTCGTCAGCGGGACCGGCAATCTCAGAGTTCGCTCAGAGTCCGCGCGGTGCGCCGGGCCGAGCCGGCGGAACAAGGGTGGTGCGGTCGTGCGGCCCCGGGCGGCGGGTGGCCACCGCCCGGGACCAGGCCGGGGCGTTGCCGCCGCCCGGGGCCAGGCCGGGGCGCGATCGGCCCCGGCCGGGCCACGAGGGCTCAGAAGCGGCCGTACTGCCCGGCGGTGACGCTGGTCAGCACCCGGGTGGCCCCGGTGATGCTGCCGCTGGTGTAGAGGCCACCGGTGCTGGTGCCGCTCACGCTGCCACCGGTGTAGATGTCGTACCGCTGGCCGTTGGTGATCCGGTTCGACGAGAAGACGACCTCCCGGACGGTGCCCGTGGTCCGGTACGAGGCCAGCACCGTGCTGCCGGACACCACGTGCACGATGGTGTTGGTGGCCAGGTTGGAGTTGAACCGGGGGGCCACCCAGCCCTGGCCGGTGTTCGGCACCGCCCGGAACACGGCCAACGAGGTCAGCGCGGCGCCCACCACCGTGCCGCCGCTGAACGTGATCGGCCCGTCGGCGTCGATCGCGCCCTCGCCGCCGCTGCGGGTGCTGGAGCCCCGCGCCACCACGGTGCCACCGGCGAAGGTGAGCGACCCGTTGGAGTCGAAGCCGTCCGTGCCGCCGGTGGCCACCACCGTGCCGCCGGTGACCTTGATGAACGCGATCGCGGACGGCTCCATGTGGCCCAGCCCCTCCTCGGCGGCGTTGACCGCGTCGTCGCTGGCCACGACGTTGATGTTGCCGCCGCTGATCGTGGTCCGCAGCCCTTCCAGCGCCTCGTACGACCGGGTGACGTTGATGGTGCCGCCGGAGATGTTCAGGTCGTTCTCACCCTTGATGGCGTCGTCGGCGACCGAGGCCGTGATCGTGCCGTTGGTGATGGTGAGGACGCCCTTGCCGGCCTCGGTGTCGTTCGACTTGAGCCCGTCGCCGCCGGACGAGGTCACGTTGATCGTGCCGCCGTTGACGGTGAGCGAGTCCTTGCCCCGGATCGCGTCGTCCACCGCGGTCACGGTGATGGTGCCGGACTGGATGACCAGGTCGTCCTTGCTGACGATGCCGTCGGCGTGATTGGCGCGCACGGTCAACGATCCGGTGCCGGCGATGGTCAGGTCCGCGGCGCTGAACAGCGCGGAGTCCGGCTCGCCGGTGTTGGTGTAGGTCGCCGCGTCGGTGAGGTTGTTGCTGGTCCCGGCGGCCAGCGTGACGGTGACCGCGCTGGCGTTGGTCACGTACAACGGCGAGGAGGTCGAGTTGGTGATCGAGGCGCCGGCGAGGATGAGTTCCACGGTGCCGGTGACGGCGGTGTCGACCTTGACGTAACCGTTGTTCAGCGTGCCCCTGATCTCGTACGAGCCGGGGGCGGTGATGGTGATGGCGCTGCCGGCGACGGTGACGTTGCTGCCGGTGACGCTCGCGCTGGAGCCGTTGAGGGTGATCGTGGCGGTTGCGGCGGCGACGGCGGCGACGGCGAGCGGGCCGGTCAGCAGGGCGGCCGTGAGTCCGGCCAGGACGGCGGTTCTGCGGGCGGTTGCTTTCATGGCGGTCCTGTTCCCTCGATACGGACGGGGCGGTCCTGTTCCCTCGATACGGACGGGGCGGTCCTGTTCCCTCGATACGGACGGGGCGGGGCTGGCCTGAGCCCGAGGTGCGGTGTGGGTGCCTCGAACACCGACTTTCGATAGGGTGAACGGGAGGTGAACGAGGCCAGGCATTGATGAGCGTAAATTAGAATGAGCGCTCGTCAATAGGTTTCGACCGAGAAACCGAACCGCTTCAGTAGATGCCAGCTGGCTCACAGGAAACATTGACGGACCTTTGAGCCGGATACACTTGACCGAGGAAACGGAATCTGTTGTGCCGGCCGGGGCTGTCGACGGGGTCGTCGGTGGGCGGTCAGACGGTGATGACCACCTTTGCGCGGGCGTGTTCGCCTTCGAGGTAACCGATGGCCCGGGGCACCTCGTGGAGTGGGTAGGTCCGGTCGATGACCGGGGTGAGGTGGCCGGCCTCGGCGTGGGCGCGGAGCGTGTCGAGGTGTTCCCGGCCGGGGGTGGCCGTGAGGGTGACGATGCGGTGCCGGACGAAGGGCGTCAGCAGTCGCCCGCGCATGAGGAGTTGGACCGGCCCGAGCAGGCTCCCGCCGCGGTACACGCCGCCGCCGGAGAGCACCAGCGTCCCGGTCGGCGTCAGGGCCCGCCGGAGCGCGGTGAGGGAACGGTTGCCGACCAGGTCGAACACGACGTTGTGACGGTCCCCGCGGGTGAAGTCCGCGCGGGTGTAGTCGACCACGTGGTCGGTGCCGAGCGAACGGACCAGGTCCACGTTGCGGGTGCTGCACACCCCGGTCACGGTCGCGCCCAGCGCCTTGGCGAGTTGGACGGCGAGGGTGCCGACGCCGCCGGAAGCGCCGTTGACGAGGACGCGGTGGCCGGGCGCGACCCGCCCGGCGTCGCGCAGTCCCTGGAGCGCGGTGGTGCCGGCCAGCGGCAGGGCCGCCGCCTGCTGTGCCGTCAGGTTCGCCGGCCTCGGCGCGACCATCGTCGCGGGGGCGCACACGTACTCGGCGAATGCGCCGTTGGCGTCCCCGAGGTCGCCGAACACGCTGTCGCCCGGACGTACCTGTCGCACGTCGGCACCGACGGCCTCGACCCGGCCGGCGAAGTCGCGGCCACGGATGCGCGCCCGGGGCCGCGCCGGCCCCAGGGCCAACCGCGCCATCCGGGGATCGCCCCGCATGACATGCCAGTCGTACGCGTTGAGCGCGGCGGCCTCGACCCGCACCAGCACCTCGTCGGCGGCGGGCACCGGCACGTCGACGTCCGCGAGCACGAGCGTCTCCGGCGGGCCGTATCGGTCCTGGACGATCGCCTTCATCGTTCCCTCCTCAAAGTGTACGGCGTACACCGCATGTCAACCACGGTAGGTGTACGCCGTACACCTGTCAATCCGGATAGGGTTCCATTCGCCGACCGAGGACAGGGACCGAGATGGTTGAGCAGGCTGAGAGGCTGCGCCGGACGCCGCTGAGCAGGGAACGGATCCTGCGTGCCGCCGTCGCGCTGGCCGACGGGGCCGGGATCGAGTCGCTCAGCATGCGCAACCTCGCGCAGGATCTGGGCGTCGTACCGATGGCCCTCTACAAGCACGTGGCGAACAAGGACGAACTGCTCGACGGCATGATCGACGTGGTCGTCGGCGAGATCGATCCGCTGGTGCCGGACGTCGGCTGGAAGCAGGCGATCCGCCAGCGCATCCTCTCGGCGCGGCAGGTGCTGCGGCGGCACCCCTGGGCGCCGCTCGCGATCGAGTCGCGGACCATGGCGACGCCGGCCGTCCTCGCCTACCTCGACTCGATGATCGGGACGCTGCGGGCCGGCGGGCTCTCGGTCGACCTCACCCACCACGTCATGCACGCGATGGGCAGCCGCATCCTGGGCTTCAGCCAGGAACTGTTCGACACCGACCGGCGTGCCGGTCGGTCCGGCCCGACCGAGCCGGGACCACCGGCACCCCTGCCGCCGGAGGTCGCCGCCCGGTTCCCCCACGTCGCGGAGATCGCCACGGCGGCGTCCCACGACGACGCGTCCGTCGTGGGGCAGGGCTGCGACGACCAGTTCGAGTTCGAGTTCGCGCTGGACCTGCTGCTGGACGGCATCGAACGGCTGCGGGAACAGGGCTGGACGTCGTCGCGCTGATCCGTCGTGGGGTGTCCCGCTGGCCCGCCGGGGGCGGCGTCTCGATCATGGTGCTCCGCGCGGACGTCGGGGTGCCTGCCGACGATCTCCCTCGCGGGGCAGCGGGACACTGGACGCGGCAGACGTTCACCCGTCCACGGGCCTCACCCGACCCGGATCGCGCCGGCCGGGCAGAGGTCGACGGCCCGCTGAACGCGTTCCCGGAGCGCTGCGCGGGGTGCGGGGTCGCGCAGCAGCACCAGCCCGTCGGCGTCGTCCTGGTCGAAGACCTCCGGTACGGCGAGGACGCAGTTGCCTGATCCACAGCAGCGACCCCGGTCGACGGCCACCTGCAGCGTCGTCTCCTCGGTCACCTGTCGGTCGGGCATCACCAGGTCACCGGGAGGGTGTCGAGGCCGAAGACGATCGAACTGTCCCGGGTGCTCAGCTCCTGCGGGTCCGCCGTCACGCGGAGGTCGGGGAAGCGGCGGGCCAGCTCCACCAGCGCGATGCGGAGTTCGGCACGGGCGAGCGGTTGCCCGATGCACTGGTGCATCCCGAACCCGAAGGCCAGGTGCTGGTGGGCCTGCCGGTACGGGTCGAACTCGTCGGGGTCGTCGAAGACCTCGGTGTCCCGGTTGGCCAGGGAGATCAGGACGATGGCGCCCTCACCGGCCCGGATCAGCTGGCCGCCGATCTCGACGTCCTCGGTGGCCAGCCGGAACAGTCCGGTGCGGACGATGCTGAGGTAGCGCAGCAGCTCGTCCACCATCCCCGCCGCGAGTTCGGGTCGCTCGCGCAGGATCGCGTACTGCTCGGGGTGGCGGGTCAGCAACAGGACACTCAACCCGATCATGTTGGCGGTGGTCTCGTGGCCGGCGATGAGCAGCAGCAGCGTCATCCCGACCAGCTCGTCGATGCCGAGCTCGCCCGGCGCGACCCGTTCCCGGATCAGCCGGCTGAGCAGGTCGTCCGCCTCGTCGGGATGGGCCTGCTTGGTGTCGATCAGCGCCCCGAGATAGTCCCGCAGCTCCTGGGCGGCGTGCTGGAACTGCTCCGGCGGCACCTCGCGGTTGAGCAGAAGGCGGCTGCGGGACTGGAAGAAGTCATGGTCGGCGTAGGGGACGCCGAGCAGGTGGCAGATCACCTTGGACGGCAGGGGCAGGGCGAACGTCGACACGAGGTCGGCCGGGGAGCCGGCGGTGGCGAGGTCGGCCAGGGCCTCGTCGACGGTCCGGTGGATCAGCGGCTCGATCCGACGAACATTCTTGATCATGAATTCCGCGGTGAGCATCCGACGCAGTCGGCTGTGCGCCGCACCGTCCATCCGGATGAAGGCGCCCTGATTGTTCATCGCCACCTCGGGCGGCAGCGGGCGGAGCAGTGGAAAGCCGGGGCGCTGGAGATCGGAGCTGAAGGCCGGGTGGCGCAGCAGTTGACGTACGTCGGTGTGCCGGCTGACCAGCCAGGCGGTGGCGCCGGTGGGCAGCAGCACCCGGGTCACCGGGCCGACGTACCGCTGTCGTTCGGCGTCGTCGAGTGGGGTGAACGGGCCGCGGGCCGAGTTGACCGGCGGCCAGCAGGGCAGTTCGGTCTCCATGGTCTGTGTCATGTGGAACATCTCCTGCCATGACCGTGGGTAGTCGTATCGATGCATGACGTTACTCATCGGTGAAGGTCGACACAACCCTCCGCAATCGACGGTTGTTCGGCCCCCGCCGAGGCCGAGGCCGACGCCGAACCCCGGCCCAGCCGGCCGACCGTGCGCGTGCCGACGCCCACGCGCCACCGAGGCCGACGCCCCACGGATCGCGCCGACGGCCCACGGATGACGCCGACGGCCCCGCGGACCGTGACGACGAGTCGGCACGGCCCGCAGGGCCGGTTGGTGGCTGTCGGCGTGGAGGCTGGTCGCTCAGGTCGCGCAGACGGCGTACGCGCGCACCTTCCAGCTACCACTGAAACCGTTCTCGTCCGTTGCGGCGCGGACGGTCGCCGTGGTCGACGAGGTGGGTCGCAGCTCGGTCAGGCGTACCTGGCCCTCACCACCGACGATCTCGCCACCCACCCCGTGGAGGCGCTTGCCGGCCGGGCAGGTCGCCGTGACCGAACGGTCGACCACCGAGCTGGAGACACTGTCCACGGTCACCCGCTGCTCCCCGGCCAGCGGGTCGACGCAGATCACCGAGACGTCTAGTGACCAGTTGTCCGCGAAGGCGTTGCCGGCCTCGACACCCGCCACCGTCACGCTGCTCAGATTGACCCGTAGGTCCTCCAGGAGCACGTCACTCGATCCCGAGCCGAGCGCCAGGGCCGCGCCGCCGCCCCCGATCGCACGCTTGCCCACCGGGCAGGACAACTCCAGGAACTTCGGGTTGACCGAGTTCATCGCCGAGTGGCCGGTCACCACCTGGTAGCCCGCAGGCGTCGGGGCGCAGATCGCGCTGGCGGTGACCGCCCAGTTCCCGGTGACACCGTTCGGGTCCTCCCGCCCGGTCACCGAGTAGAGGCCGGCATCGGCCAGCGGCTGCACGATGTCCATGCCCACCTGGCCGAGGCCCGACCCGGTGATCGCCCCGCCGCCGCCGATGACCGTGGTGCCGGCCGGGCAGACCGCGCTCTGTGACTTGGCGACGCTGTTGCTCGGCCCGACCGTCGTCCGGATCAGAAGGCCGGGCACCGCCGCCACCGGCCCGCTGAGGGCGACCTGGCCGAGTACGACCGTGCTCAACAGGACGCCGCCCACGGCGACCGCCCGACGCGTCGACCGGTGGTGGTTCGCTTCTCTGCGCATGGTGTTCTCTCCTCGTTTTCGTTCGGTCCCGGAACCGCCCGGTTCCTGGCCTGCTCGTTGGTGGTGGTGGTGGGAACGGCCGGTCAGGGGGTGACCCGCCGGATCCGGACCGGCACGGAATCCGTGCCGACCAGTCCCGTCGAGTCGAAGACCTCCAGCCACACCGACCAGGTGGTGGTGTCGGTCCCGCTGGTCAGTTGGGCCAGCGCCGAGGTGAAGGCCGCGCAGTTCTTCGGCGTGCCCTTGTCGTCGACCGGCTCGCCGGTGGGCACCGCGCTGCCCTGGCACAGGACCTTCTTGACGCCGCCGTCGCCGTACGCGGTCCACCGGTAGCGGGTGCCGGCGACCGTGCCGTCCTCGGCGTCGGTGCCGGCCCCGGCGAACGCGACCGACTTCGGCCCGGTCTCGATCGTGGTCAACTCCAGGGCCGTCTCCGGCTGGGTGATCGTGGCGGTCGGCCGGGTCTGCCCGGCCGGCGCCGAGATGACCGAGAAGGCGCGCTGCACGCTGGCACCGGCCGTCGCGAAGGTCACGGTGTACGCCCCCGGGGTGACCGTGTTCGCCGGCAGCAGGGCCTGGTGGCCGGTCTTCTCGAGGACCACCGTGTTGCCCCGCCGCACCGTCCAGGACACCTCCCCGTCGGGGACCTGCCCGAAGGCGTCCGGGTCGAGGGAGGTGCCGAGCAGACCGACCGACTGACCCGCCGCGAGGGTCAGCCCCGCCGGCGGCGAGACGATGGCCACCGTCGTCGGGGCGTCCACCACCGTGACGGTGACCGACGCCGACCCGGTACGCCCGATGCTGTCGGTGGCGCTGGCCGTGATGACGTGGCTGCCGGCCGAGAGCGACGGCACGAACGTCTGTGACCCAGTGGCCAGCTCACCATCGATGCTGCTGGTCCAGGTGAGCGGGATCTCCTTGCCGAGGAAGTCGGTCGCCGTGCCCCACAGGTCCACCGACTGGTTCACCCCGAACTGCTGCTTGGTCTTCGGGGTGCTGATGCTCACCGAGGGCTTGCCGACGCTGACGCCCAACGCCTCGGCGACGGCGGCCAGCGCGTCGATCCGGCGCTGGCTGCCGGTCACCTTCGCGCCGAGACCGCCGACGTGGGCGGTGTCGTTGAGGATGTCGCGGACCTCCTCGGAGGTCAGCGTCGGGTCGGCGGCCATCACCAGCGCGGCGACGCCACCCACGAACGGCGAGGCGACACTGGTGCCGCAGGTGGTCTTCGTCGTGTTGACCGCCGGCGTGCCGGGGTCGGTCAGGCCCGGCACGCACATCGGACCGTAGATCTCCACCGACGTGGTGAGGTCCTTGGTGCCCCAGTTCGACCCACCCGACACGGTCGCGTCGCCGTTCATGCCGCCCACGCACATGACATGGGTGCTCTCGCACGGCACCCAGAGGGTGTCGCCGTCGACGTTCGTACCGTTGTTGCCGGCGGCGGCGACGATCAGCGCGCCGGTGTCCCGGACGTGCTTCATCCGCCGGTCGGTCCAGGTGCGGGCCCAACCGGTGCCGAGGTTCACGTCGCGGGTGAAGCTGAGGTTGACCACGTCCGGGTGGGTCGCCTCGGCGGCCTTCTCCAGCCGGCGCAGCACCGTCCAGTAGTCGATGCCGTTGCGGACGCCGACCAGCTCCTGCACCACCGGCCCGGCCGGACCTGCGGTGCCGTAGTCGTTGTCGACCCGGCCCATCCCGGCGAGCACCACGTCGGTGGCGTGCCACGGGCAGGGCGTGCCGTTCGTGCAGTCGTTGGTGTTGGTCTCGCCCCACTCGGCCTTGTGCAGGGACACCTTGCTCGGGAAGTCGGGATTGGAGTTGAATCCGCCGTCCTGCACCAGGTACTTCACCTGCTTGGTCAGGGCGTTCGCGCCTGGCAGGCCGGTCGCCGAGCGGGTCGCGGACACGTCCGGCGCACCGTTCGGCGGATCGGCGGGGCCGTCGGTCGCCGCGACCACCGCCGGTGCCGCCGGCCGGACGACGCCGGGCTCCGCCCCGACCGGTGCCGGTGGCCCGCCTGCGCCCGGTGGGCTGCCGGTGGACGCCACGACGGTCGGCGGGCCGGACCCGGGGCCCACGCCGACCCGACCGCCGGCCGCGTCCCGGCCGGCCGCCGCGCCGCAGCTCGCCGCCACGTTCACGGTGTCGGCGAACGCGCACGTGCGCTGCGGTGCGGAGACCTACAGCCTGGTCGTCCGCGTCACTGGCAGCGCCACCATCGACAGCGCGCGGGTGCAGTGGACCCCCGTCGACGGCGCACCGGAGAGCCGGGCCATGACGGTGGACGGGTCGTCCGCGCGGGCGACCGTGGGGCAGCTGCGCGCGTCGGCCGTGACCTGGTCGGTACGGGTGGCCGCCGCCGACGGCCGGGTGGCGGGAAGCCCGTCGTACACGGTGCAGGACACGTGTGTGCGGCCGGGCCGATCAGGAGGGCTTGGAGGGTGGAGCCGGGCACCGCGCCGCTGCGGGGCTCCGCCACCGACCGCCCGACGGGCTCCATTCCGGATCGACAGGAGATATTGCCGTTATGAGGACTTAGTCCCGTTAAGTGTGTCAAAGTCCGATTGCATCCGATTTTGGTTCCCGACCGAACGACAACCGGGTCACCGAAGTTCGGCGAAACGCATTCGTGAAAGGGCACACCTTGACTGTCACCACATCGCGCCGCCCACGACGTGTCGTCCTGGCGGCGCTGGCCACCATCGCCGCCGGCGTCACCGCCACCGCCGTGCTGATCGTCAGCGGCACCGGCGCGAGCGCCGCGGAAGCACCGGTGGGCCTGGGCACCGCCGCGAACTTCTCCGTGCTCGCCGGCTCCACCGTGACCAACACCGGCGCGACGTTCCTCCAACAGAGCCTGGGCGTCTCTCCCGGCAACACCGCGCCCGGCTTCCCACCGGGCATCGTCGGCGGCGAGATCCACCTCGGCGACGCCGTCGCCCTCCAGGCCAAGAACGACCTCACCACCGCCTACAACGACGCCGCCGGACGCACACCCTTCACCGTCCTGCCCGCGGAGCTCGGCGGCACCACCCTCACCCCCGGCGTCTACCGCCTCTCCGCCGCACAACTGACCGGGCAACTCACCCTGGACACCCAGGGTGACCCGGCGGCCGTGTTCATCTTCCAGATCGAGTCGACCCTCACCACCGCCTCCAACAGCAGCGTGGTCTTCATCAACGGCGCCTCACCCTGCAACGTCTACTGGCAGGTCGGCAGCTCGGCGACCATCGGCACCGGCACCCAGTTCGTCGGCAACATCCTCGCCCAGACGTCGATCACCATGACCACCGGCGCCACCCTCCAGGGCCGCGCCCTCGCCCAGACCGGGGCCGTCACCCTCGACACCAACACCATCACCACCCCGGTCTGCCTCCAACCCACCGGCACTCCCACCACCGGCACCCCGACGGCCACGCCGACGGGCACGCCGACCGGGCAACCCACGGGCACGCCGACCGGGCAACCCACCGTCACGCCGACGGGCACGCCGACCGGGCAGCCCACGGGCACCCCGACCGGGCAGCCCACGGGCACCCCGACCGGACAGCCCACCGTCACCCCGACGGCGCAGCCCACCCCCAGCCGCACCAAACTGCCCATCACGGGTGGCAGCGGTGGCAGCACGTTGGTACCCGTCCTGACCGGCGTCGGCAGCCTCGCCGTCGCTACCGGTGCGGCACTGCTGACACTGCTGCACCGACGCCGTAGGACGTCCTGACCCCCGGGTCCGGCGGTCGGTCACCGGCCGCCGGACCCGCTGGCGTTGCCCACCGAACCGCTGCCGAGCAGCGGTTCGGTGCGTTGCGGACGGTGCCGCCAGGCCGGCGGGTAGTGAGGAGCACATCGGCGAGTGCGGCGGCTCGCCCGCTCACATCCGTTCGACCGTACGGATGCCGAGCAGGCGCAGCCCCTGCCGCAGGGTCCGCCCGGTCAGGTCGGTCAGCAGCAGCCGACCCGCCCGTTGGTCCCCGTCCGCCCGCAGCACCGAACAGCGCTCGTAGAACGCGCTGAACCGGGTGGCCAGCCGGTGCAGGTAGCCGGCGAGCTGGTGGAACTCCGCCGTCCGGGCCACCTCGTCGACGACGGTGGCGAACCCGAGCAGCTCGAACGCCAACGCCCGTTCGGCGGGATCGGTGAGCAGGACCCGCACGCCCGACCCGACGTCGGTGCCGGCCCGCCGCAACACCGACCGGGTCCGGGCGTACGCGTACTGGAGGTAGGGGGCGGTGTTGCCGTCGAGGGCGAGCATCCGCTCCCAGTCCAGCACGTAGTCGCGGGTCCGGTCGGTGGACAGGTCGGCGTACTTGATCGCGCCGACCCCGACGGCCCGGCCGATCTCGGCCGCGCTCGCCTCGTCCAGCTCGGGGTTCTTGGTCCGGGCCAGCGCGGTCGCCCGGGTGACCGCCTCCGCCAACAGGTCGACCAGCTTCACCGACGTCCCGGCCCGGCTGCGCAGCATCCGCCCGTCCGGGCCGAGGATCGAGCCGAAGCCGAGGTGCTCGGCGCGGGCCGGCGGACGCAACCAGCCGGCCTGCCCGGCCACCGCGAACACCATCGCGAAGTGCTGCCGCTGCGGCAGGCCCACCACGTAGAGCAGCCGGGTCGCGCCCCACTCTCCGGTGCGCAGCCGCAACGCGGCCAGGTCCGTCGCCGGGTAGCCGTACCCGCCGTCGCCCTTGCGCACGATCAACGGCAGCGGGGTGCCGTCCCGCCCGGTGAACCCGGGTGGGAAGGCACAGGTCGCCCCGGCGCTGTCGGTCAGCAGTCCGAGCCGGTCGAGATCGGTCACCACCGCGCCGAGCCGGTCGTTGTACGCGCTCTCGCCCCGGAAGTCACCCTCGCTCAGCGTCACGTCCAGCAGCCGGTACACGGTCAGGAAGTACCGCTGGGACTGCTCGACCAGCAGTCGCCACAGCCGCCGGGTCTCGTGGTCGCCGCCCTGCAACGCGACCACCCGCTGCCGGGCCCGCTCGCGGAACGTCGGGTCGGTGTCGAACTTCGACCGGGCCGTCCGATAGAACCCGTCCAGGTCGCCGATGGACAGCTCCTGCGCCGCCTCCGCCTCGCCGAGGTCCACCAGGTGCGCGATCAACATCCCGAACGGGGTGCCCCAGTCGCCCAGGTGGTTGACCCGGACCACCCGGTGCCCGAGCCAGCCGAGCAGCCGTACCGCCGCGTCGCCGATGACCGTCGAGCGCAGGTGCCCGACGTGCATCTCCTTGGCCACGTTGGGGCCCGAGTAGTCGACCACCACGGTCTCCGGATCGGCGGTCACCGGCACCCCGAGCCGGTCGTCGGCAGCCAGCGCGGTGACCATCCCGGCCAACGCCCCGTCGGCGATCGTCAGGTTGAGAAAGCCCGGCCCGGAGACCTCCGCGACCGCGCAGACGTCGTCGAGGACCGCGTGGTCCAACACCGCCTCGGCGATCTCGCGTGGCGGCCGGCCGAGCCGCCGGGCCAGCGCCAGCGCCGCGTCGGACTGGAAGTCCGCGCGCGGCGAGCGCCGTACCACGGGGTCGACCGGGCCGCCGGCCACGGCGGTGAACGCCGGCGTCAGCCGGTCGGTGAGCAGCTTTTCAAGATCCATGGGTACGCCGATCTGCTCGGATCCGTCAGTCACGCGGATCCCCGGACGGGAGAGCCTGCGGACGGACCGAGGACAGCGGTGGTGACCGGCGGCTCGATCCGCCGGTCGCAGGGAATGGGTCAGCGCGGGCGGGCGACGGATCGCCGGCGTCGCTCCGCACCGACCCGGACGTCGTACGACGTTCCGGTGCGCTGAGCGGTCACGCTGGTCATGGCACCAGCGTAGCGGGCCGGCCGGCGGCGGGCACCCGGCAGGATCGGCTCGTCCGGGTGTTGGCGGCCGTCACCAGCCGGCGCGGAACCGTAGTCCGCCGGCACGAAGGAGCCCAAGGGTCCGCCCCCGGCCAAAGCCGACGCAGGTCGGGAAGGAGGACGGCGGGTGCCCGGGAAGCCGGTAACGGCCTCCGACGCACCAGGGACCGGCCGGTGTACGGCTCCGCCATCGTGGTCGGGCTCCGTTTCGTGGTGACGCGGGTCCGCAGTCCCCGGGTGAGGTTCAGGCAGTGGGATACTCGTCGACCATGGTGTTGTCGCGTCGTTGGGCGTTCTTCCTGGTCGGGGTCGGGGTGTGGACCTGGCTGATCTGGCCGAGGCTCGGGCTTGCCATCTGGCACGACACGCGTGCCTGGGCAGGCGGCGCGGTCGGCGAGGGTGCACCGACCGGCTTCTTCTGGGTTCACGCGCTGCTGATCGGGGCCTCGCTGGCCATCGGCACCACCGTCGGGGTGCTCGGCGTCCGGGGGTGGCGGGCGGTTCGCCGCGATACAGGGCAGTGACCTGCGGATTTGACGATCAAACCTGAAACCGCGTAACTTTCTCTCTGCCAGCGCGGAACGGGGCAAACAGGACGAAGGTCCTGGAGGTCGAGTTTCGATGTTTGGTAACGCGTCGTAGCGGGCACCAACTTAAACGACGCGGACCGGGTGGGGCTCACCGAATCGCCGCAGGGCGGATTTGGTCGGGCGGAACCGGCCGGGTAGTGTTGTCGATCGGCAGAGCACCGGGCGAGCCCGCGGGAGACCGCAGCGGCCGGTTCTGCAGAATCCGATGATCAATCGCAGTGATCGTTGCTGCGTGCGCTCAGCGGTGTAAGCCGTACGAAGCGTGACACACCGGGACACACCGGTTGACACGGGGAAGACGGTGAGGTAACGTAGTAAAAGTGCCCAGCGCGGGAGCGCCGGGTGCTGCGAACGAGATACCCCGGGTCGGGGGTCCTGCTGTGGTGGGGCTTTCGGGTGGTGTGTGGTTGTTCTTTGAGAACTCAACAG
>NZ_JBIUCH010000029.1:0-78883 GCF_044548625.1 Micromonospora sp. NPDC051925
GGATCACCGCAGCGGCCCTCGTACTCCTGCACGTCGAGCACAACCGCACAACCTGATCACCCAACGCCACGACCCGTTACGCGGAAAGGCTCAGTGGCCGTGCCAGAAGAAAATCAGTTTCTCCGTGGCCTGATGGTCGGCGACGGTCATCCGGTCCAGCCACCATCGGGTGAGGACCGTTGCCTGCACGCGCCGTCGCTCGTCGGCGGAGACCCGTTGCGCGTCGGTGGGCTCGGGTCTGCCGGCGTACGGGTCGGAGCCGAGCGGGGGCACGGGCGACCGGGTGGCGCCGATGTCGGGCCCGACGGGGGCGGTCAGCGCAGCCAGAGTGGCGGTGAAGCCGGCCCGCCGGGCGGCGGCCAGTTCGTTGGCGGTCGGCCCGAACCCTGTCCGGCGCAGCAGCAGCGCCACGTCGTCGGTCATGGTGACACCACGGGTGAAGATTCCCACCGGGAATGACGTCTGGAGCTCATCACGATGTTCCGCCGATGGTCGGCGAGCGGATCAGCGTCGCGACCGTGGCTTTCTCCGCCGCGGCCGGAATCGAGTCTAGTGGATAGGTATCTGCGCGACGAACCGGTGTCCGGTTGCCGATCTCCGTGCGCCAACTGATGCGTCCCGTTGAATGTATTCGCTATCATCGGCGTCTTCGCGATTCGCCGATCGTCCACACTCTTGCGGGGGTACGAGGTGATGGGTCAGCGTGTTCCGCCCGACCGGCACCAGTTGCCCGGGCGGACGCCGGTGGCGCTCGCGGGGGTCGAGGCGTCGACCGGTTGTTCGATCGCGTTGGTGCACGAGTGGTTCACCGCGACCGGCGGCGCGGAACAGGTCTTCCGGCACCTGATCGAGGTCTTCCCGACCGCCGAGCGTTTCGCGCTGTGGAGCGACGACGACTCCGACCCGCCCCGACTGCGGGTGTCGTGGCTGGCCCGGACCCCGCTACGGGGCAACAAGGCAGCCGCCCTGCCGTTCATGCCGTTGGTCTGGCGGACCCTCACCCGCGAGCGGTTCGACGTGGTGATCTCCTCCAGCCACGCCTTCGCGCACACCGTCCGGCTCGGGCGACCCGAACGCACCCGGCACCTCAGCTACGTCCACGCCCCCGCCCGCTACCTGTGGAATCCCGCGGTCGACGACCGGGCGGCCGGCCCGTTGCTGGCCGTTCCCCGCCGGGTGATGCGCGCCCTCGACGTCGGGCTCAGCCAGCACGTGCACAGCTACGCCGCCAACTCCGTCGAGGTGCGGAACCGGATCCGACGCCACTGGCAGCGCGACGCCCGGGTGATCAACCCGCCGGTGGACGTCGACTTCTTCGCCGCCGCCCCGGCCACCGACCGGGCCCAACCGCGCGACTACCTGCTCGGCGTCGGGCGCTGGGTGCGCTACAAGAACTTCGACCTGGTCGTCGCGATCGCCGAGGCGGCCGGCATGCCGCTGGTCATCGCCGGGTCGGGACCGGAGGAGACCCGGCTGCGGCGCCTGGCGCACCACGCCGGGGTGCCGGTCACCTTCGAAGTCCGCCCGGACCGGATCCGACTGCGGCAGCTCTACTGGGGCGCTCGCGCCCTGCTCTTCCCGGTCCACGAGGACTTCGGCATCGTCCCGGTCGAGGCGCAGGCCTGTCGTACCCCGGTTCTCGGGTGGCGACGCGGCGGCCTGCTGGAGACGGTCGTCGATGGCGAGACCGGCATCCTGACCGACTCGGCAGATCCCCGCGACCACGCGGCGGCGCTTCCCCGGCTCGACGGGCTCGATCCGACCAGGATGCCCGTCCAGGCGGCCCGGTTCTCCGCGCAGACCTTCGCCCGCCGAGTGACCGAGTGGGTCGCCCATGAGTGCGGCTGAGCCGATGCGGGTGCTGCACGTCACGCACACCGCGCAACCCGGCGGCGCCGAGTTGGCCCTGGCCCGGCTGCTCACCCAGCCGCATCCCTGGCGGGCGGCCCTCTCCGGCCCCGCCCCCGGCGCTGCCTTCGACCACCTTTCCACCGAGGAGATACCGCAGGCCCGGGACCTGCCGACACTGCCGACCGGCGGCACCCGGAGCCGGGCGCCGCTGCTGGCGGCCCGCTACCTGGCGGGCCTGCGGGACGCCGCCCGGGTGCTGCGGCGGAGCCCGTTGTTCCGCGAGGCCGACCTGGTGCACGCGAACACCGCCGCCGCCGCGATCATCTGCGCGCTCGCCGACCGGGCCCGACGCCGGCCCCTCGTGGCGCACCTGCGCGGCCCGTTGACCGTCGAGAGCCTGGGGCCGATCGGTCTGCCCGCGTTCCGCGCGCTGGCCGTACGCCGTGCCGACGGGCTCATCGCCAACTCCCGGTTCACCCTCGCCAGCGTTCCCCAGGGCGCGCGGTTCCCGGCCCACCGGACGGTGATCCAGAGCCCCAGCGGGATCACCGACCGGGTCCGGCGCCCCGAGATCCGTCCGCAGGTGCGGGCCATCGGCATGGTCGGTCGCCTCCAGCACTGGAAGGGCCAGCACGTCTTCCTCCACGCGTTCGCCGCCGGCCTGCGCGGGACCGGTGTGCGGGCGTACCTCTGCGGTGCGCCGCTCTTCGGCGAGGGGGCCTACGAGACGCGGCTGCGGGAACTCGCCGCCGAACTCGGCATCAGCGAGCAGGTGACGTTCCTCGGACACGTCGAGGATCTCACCGGCTTCTTCGACTCGATCGACATTCTGGTGCACGCCTCGCTCGGGCCCGAACCGCTGGGACAGACGGTGCTGCAGGGGCTGGCCCGGGCGCTGCCGGTGGTGGCCACGAAAGGCGGCGGGCCGGGGGAGTGGATCCGCTCGGGGGTCAACGGGATACTGCTCCGCCCCGGCGACCAGGACGCGCTGGCCTCGGTGCTGCGTACCCTGGTCGCCTCGCCGCGGCTGCGGCACGACCTGGCGACCGCCGCCGCCGGCACTCCCGGCCTGCTCTCCGACGCCGAATGCGTCGCTCGGCACGCCGAGTTCTTCGCGACCGTCCAGCGTGCCCACCACCCGGTCGTGGCGGGACGCGCCAGGTGAACGGAACGGCCCTGCGGATCGGGTACGTCCTGGCCCGCCCACCCGGGCTCACCGAGACCTTCGTCCCGGCCGAGATCCGGGCGGTGCGGGCGGCCGGGGCGACCGTCGAGGTGTTCGTGGTCGCCCCGGACGGCAACCGGTACGCCCTGCTGCGTCGTACCGCCGCCCGGTTGCTCCGTCGTCCCGCCGGGCTCCCGGCCGACCTGCGCCTGCTCGGGCTGCCGTCGTCCGCCGGTGGATGCTCGTCGTCGGCTCGCGGCGTGCTGGCCAGTGCCGCCGCCACCGCACTCGCCGCCGAGGTCGCCCGCTTCGCCCCGGACGTCCTGCACGCCCACTTCGTCAACCTGCCCACCTCGGTCGCACTCCTGCTCGGGCAGCGGCTCGGACGCCCGGTGACGGCGACCGCGCACGCCGCCGACTTCCTGCTCGACCCGGACCCCACCGCCCTGCGTCGGCGGCTGACCCGACTGCGGCACCTCTTCGTCGTCTCCGCCGCGACGGCCGACCAACTCGCGGACCGGGGAGCGCCGATGTCGACGATCCCGCACCAGATCGTCCGGGCCGCCGTCGACGCCCGGCTCCTCGACGCCCCACCGGTCGGCGCCGTCCCCGCGACCGCGCCGGGCGTCCCGACGAGGCCGGGCAGCCCGACGAGACTCGTCACGGTCGCCCGGCTCATCCCCAAGAAGGGGGTGGAGACCGCCGTCGACGCGGTGGCCAGGCTTCTGGACGCCGGCCGGCCCGTCCGGTACGACATCTACGGCGACGGCCCGCTACGCGACAGCCTGAGTCGCCGGATCGCCTCGGCGGGCCTGACCGACGCGGTGACGCTGCACGGCGCGGTGCCGCACCCGGTGGCGACGTCCGCGCTGGCCGGCGCGGACGTCGCCGTCCTGCCCTGCCGTCCCGCCCCCGACGGCGACCTCGACGGCATTCCGGTGTTCCTGATGGAGGCAGCCAGCCAGGGCGTGCCCGTGGTCACCACCGGCGTCTCCGGCATCCCGGAACTGGTCGGTCCGGGCAGCGGCTGGCTGGTGCCCCCGGACGACCCGGCCGCCCTCGCCGCCGCGATCCGGGCGGTGGTCGACGACCCGGTCACGGCCCGGCGACGGGCCGGGGCCTTGCTGACCCGGCTCCGGTCGGAGTTCGCCCCGTCGGTGCAGGCCGACCGGTTGCTCACCGCCTGGCGGGACCTGGCCGGGACCGGCCCGACCTCGCCGGTCACACCACCCGGAGGTGGCTACCGGTGAGCCTCACGATCGTCTCGTCCTACTTCCCCGTTCCGCCCGACCGGGGCGACCCGGTGCGGGTGTCGATGATGCTGCGCGCCCTGGCTCAACTGCCGGGCTGCACCCTGCTGGTGGTCCGTCGCCCGACCACCACCTCGGCGCAGGTGGAGCAGCTGCGCCGGATGCTCGTCCCGATGCCGGTCCACGCCTTCCCGGCCACCCCGTTCCGCTACGACCGCTTCGGGCCGGTGGGCCGGTACCCGGAGGCCCTCGCGTACGGGCTGCCGACCTGGATCAGGAGCCGCTACAGCGCACCCCTGCACGACGAACTCCGGCGACGTGACGGTGCCGCGCTAGCCCTCGGCGAGGCGGCCGGAGCCTACTTCCGGGGGACCGGGCTGCGCTGGCACTGGGACAAGGCCAACGTGCTCGCCGCCAGTGTCCGGCAGGAGATCGGGACGGCCGGCGACCCGGTGCACCGGCTGCGCGCCCGCTATCTGTCGGTGGTCTCGACCCGGTTCGAGCGACGGGCCCTGGCGTCCTGCGCCACGGTGTCGGTGACCAGCGAGGCCGAGGCCGACCGGCTGCGCCGGCACCACGGCCGGGCCGCCGCCTTCGTGCTGCCCAGCAGCGTCCCGCTTCCCGCGGGCCACCAGCCCGGACCCCGGGAACGGGAGCTGGCCTGGCTGGGCAGCTTCGCGTACGAGCCGAACCTGGCCGGCCTGCGGCGTTTCCTGGCCGAGGGATGGCCGCCGCTGGCCCGAGCCGGCTTCACGCTCACCCTCCTCGGTTCGGGGCTTGCCGCGCCGACGCGGGCCGAACTGGAGCGGCACCCCGGGGTACGGGTCCGGGGTTACGTCGAGGACCTGAGCATGGCGCTCGCCGGCGTCCGGGCCGGCGTCGTGCCACTGTGGAGCGGCGCCGGCGTGAAGCTGAAGACGCTCACCCTGTTGGCCCACGCGGTTCCGGTCTTCACCACGGCGGTGGGCGCCGAGGGGCTACCGGCGAGCCCCG
The DNA here is from genome assembly GCF_044548625.1 of Micromonospora sp. NPDC051925. NCBI lineage: Bacteria > Bacillati > Actinomycetota > Actinomycetes > Micromonosporales > Micromonosporaceae > Micromonospora > Micromonospora sp. NPDC051925. The sequence goes on from NZ_JBIUCH010000029.1 coordinate 5,260, forward strand.
CCGTCCGGATCGCCCCGGACCCGGCCGCGATGGCCGGGCAGATCCTCGGCACCGCACCGGGCGCGCTCGACGCGATGGCCGTCGAGGCGACCCGGTTGGTGGAGCAGGGGTTCTCCGAGGCCCGGTTCGCCGAGCGACTGCTCAGGGCGCTCACCGCGCACGGGTGCCTCACCGGTGGCGACACCGGGCCAGGGCGATGAGGGCCGCCGGTCGGCTGGTCACCGCCACCGCCGCGAACCTGCTCGTCCCGGTCAGCGGGCTGCTCGTCAGCCCCTTCCTCTCCCGTGAGCTCGGACCGGAGGGACGGGGACTCTACGCCGCGCTCACCCTGCCGATCGTGGTCTGCGGCTGGCTGGGCACCTACGGCCTGCAGGACGCGCTCGCCTTCCACGTCCGGCAACGCCGGTTGTCCCCGCGCGACGCTGCCCGGGTCAGCGTGCTGGCCGCCGTACCGCTGGGCCTGGCCGCCGTGCTGCTGCTGGGCGTCCTGGGTCTCTTCGTCTTCGACCGGACGGCCGACGAACGGCAGCAGTTCATGGCGCTGACCCTGCTCGCGCCGCTGCACCTGGTGGTGAACCTGGTCATCGGAGCCCTCACCGGGGCGTCGGACGTCGGCGGCGTCAACCTGATGAAGGCCGTGCCGGCCCTGATCCGGACGGTGTTGATGGTCGTCGCCTGCGTGGCGTTCGACCTGAGCGCCTTCTGGGCAGCGCTGCTCTTCCTGACGTCGACGGCCGGTGGCATCCTCATCGGCCTGCCCCGGCTGCGTCGCGGGGCGGGCGCGGCGAGGTGCGCCGGACCGGGGAACAGGGCCGGGCCGACGGCACCGCCTGAGCCGGCCGACCATGCAGGGCCGGCCGACCAGAGCGGGCCGATCCCGGTGGGATCGTTGGTCCGGTATTCGTTCGTCTGCCTGCCGGGAGTGCTGGCGGCGACGTCCAGCGCCCGACTCGACCAGGTCGTCGGCCTGCCGCTGCTCGGTGCCCGCGAACTCGGCTTCTACGCGGTCGCGGTGAGCGTGGCGGAACTGCCGACCGTGGTCGCGACCGCAGCCCGGACCATCCTGATGGGCGGGCCGGGCGACGAGGGCGGCGCGTCGGTGCTGTGGGTGGCCCGGATGGCCGTGCCGGCGGCGGCGTTCGGCTGCGCGGTCCTCGCCGCGAGCGCGGGGCTCCTGGTGCCCCGGTTCTTCGGCGTCGCGTTCGCCCCGGCGGTGCTGCCCACCGTCATCCTCTGCGCGGCCACCATCGTCTACACCTGCGTGCAGGTCTTCAGCGCCCTGCTGCTCGCCAACGGCGAGCCGGCCAGGTCCTCGACCGCTCTGGTTGCCGGCTCGCTCACCGGCGTGCTGCTGCTCGTGGTGCTGGCCCCGTCGGGCGCGGTCGGTGCGGCCCTGGCGAGCCTGGCCGGGTACGCCGTCGCGGCCGGCATCGCAGCCCGGTCGGTGCACAGGCTGGCGGCGGTACCGTCGCTGCGCGCGGTGACCGTGCCGTACGCCGCCGATCTCCGCCGGTTGTACGCCTGGCTTGCGAAGGCCCGGCGGGGTCGCCGGAGCAGCCCGAGCGAGGGGCGGGACGACGTCGGTTCACGGGTGGTCGACACCGGCAGGAGTGAGTGGTGAGCATGCTGTCCCGGGATCGGATGGCCACCGCTGTGCAGCGGGCGGTCGCCCTGCGCCGATCGGACTCCGCCATCTCGGACCGGGTCGCCACCGGGGGCGTGGCCGTGCTCCTGAGCCTCGCGTGGGCGAGGGTCACCTTTCCCCCGCTCCTGGACGTCCTGGCCAACGGCCGACCGGTCTTCAACTCCCCGGTGGACTCCATGCCGGCCACCGGCCGTGTCCTCGGCGACACCATCACCGCGAGCGTCATCGGGCTGTCCCTGCTCCTTGCCGGGTACGGGCTGCGGCGGCGACGCGCCCGTCGGCCCGGTGAACTCGTCGTGGTCCTCGCCCCGCTGTGCGCCCTGCACCTTGCCGGGCTGGTCAACGGCGAACACCCCGGGCCGGTGGCGTTGGCCCTGCCGGCCGCCGTCCTCGCGATCTGGGCGCTCCGACCGGGGACGCACGCCCTGGCCACGATCGGGGTCCTCGGGGCGGTCACCGCCGCTGGCGCGCTCCTGCTGGCGGCGCTACGGCCTGATCTGGCGCTGCTCACCGGAGCCGGGCTGGGGGCCAAGAGCTGGGCTGTCGGCGGACTGCTCACCGGACCGTACCCGCACTCGAACGTGCTCGGACTCATGCTCGCGCTCAGCCTGCCGTTCGTGTTCAGCCTGCGGCATGCGTGGTCGCGTCGGGCCGCACTGGTGACGATCCTGGTCGTGTTGGTCTGGACCGGTTCCCGGACCAGTCAACTGGCGGCCCTCGTCGCCCTGCTGACCTGGGGACTGCTCCACCCGCGGGTGGCTGGCCGGGCGGCGGTGGGTTGGCGGCCGTCGGTGCTCGTCGGCGTACCGGCGGCGGCCGGGCTCGCCCTGACCGTGTTCAGCCCGCTCCTCGTCACCGACCCGACCATGTTCACCAAGCGGGGGCGGATCTGGCGTGCCCTGCTGAGCCGGTGGGCCGAACGACCCCTGATCGGCCACGGACCCGGGTACTTCGAGCGGCGGCCGGAGTTGGCCGAGGCGCTCGGTGGCCGGTACACCCACGGGCACAACGTGCTGGTCCACCTGCTGGCCGTCGGGGGCCTGCTCACCCTCGTGCTCTTCGCGGTGCTGCTCGGCCTCGTCTGGCGGCGGTCGACGCTCCTGGCCGGGCTGGGCGCCCCGGCCCCGGCGCTCTTCCTGATCTCACTCGTCTGGATCTCCTGGCTGGAGGCGTCGCACCTGGCAGTCACCCTCGCCGGATTCCTGACCTGGCTGCCGCTCTGCCTGATCATGTGGGCTGGCCCGCCCGGGGGCCACGACCGGGTTAGAACACCAGCACGTCCCGAAGATAGTTGGCGACCCGGCGTAGCAGATTCGCGTTGGTGACCGGCGCCGTCATCCGCAGTACCAACTGCTGGTCGATGTCGCCCTCGCCGCTACGCCAGTAGGCGACCACCACCAGGCCGTACCGTCGCGCGCCGTCGACCGTGAGACTGCTGGTTTCGGCGTACGCGCAGGATAACCCGCAACGGATCCACTGCAGCCCCCAGGCCTCCTCAGCGGTACGCAGGGCGGTCTGTCGCGGCCCATCGCACGGCGTCGGGCACTCGCGTACGACCAGCTCACCGCCGAGTTCCCCGCCGCCGCCCGCCGGCCCGCCGCACCGGTGTCTGCTGAGCCCTTCGGCCCGCTCGACGGGCGTGCACTGCCATTGCGGCGGCAGTCTGACCGGGAAGCTCAACCCATCCAGCCCGGTCACGGTGCGGATCCGGTCGGCGGGGGTGAACCGCACCCACCCGGCAGGCCAGCGGCCGTCGGCCGGTGGTTCGAGCCCGGGGCTGAGCGGTGCGGCAGCGGGAGCCGGTGCCGGCAACGGCGAGCCGCTCGCGGTCGAGGGTGGCCGTGGCGGGTCCGTGCCCGGATCGACGAGCGTGACCAGGCCGCCGCCGGCCAGCAGCCCCAGGACGAGGCCGATGGCGAGGGATGGCCACCGGCCGACCCGAGGCCGGGGCAGTGACGGCGGCAGTTCGGCGGCCGGCGAGCGAGGTGGGGAGCCCGGCGGGGGTGACGCAACGGTCTGCGGGGGCTGTCCGGTCTGTCCCGTCGGGGGTGGCTGCTCGACCGCCGTCACCGGTCGGTTGGTCGGTGCCGGCGTCGGCCCGGCGTCCGGGTGCAGGTGTCGCCCTGCCGGTGCTGGCTCGGCGGCGTGGGCCGGAACCGGCTCGTAGGTCATTCCGAGAGCGAGGAAGGTGCGTTCCGCCGTGGGGAGACGTTCCTTCGGGTAGGCGACCCACGGTGTGTCGGCGGAGAAGTCCGCGGCGACGTAGGCCGGGCCGGCCGAGGCCGACTGCGCGATGGCGTTGGTGGTGGCCGCGAAGGCGTCCCGCCATCGTGACTCGCCGGCGACACCGGCGTCGAGCACCGCCACGACGAGAGAACGCTCCTGCTCGTCGACGGCGGACCAGACGCCGCCGATCTGGCAGGCGCCGAGCTTCGCGATGAGTTGGTACGGAATGACCGGCTGCACCCGCGACCTCCTCCGTTCCCCAGCGATGATATCCGGGCTGATCTATCGGGGGCAGTCCCGCAGCGCGCGCCGACCCGGTGTCCGGCCGGCAGACCGCCGATCGGCCGGATCACGCATTCCCCGGTGCCAGAGCTCGGTACGCAGCGTCAGCCAGCTCACGAGGTTCCCGCCCCGCTCGCGGCGGCAGCCCCGCAATGTTTCGACATCTGTGCCGTCGAGGATGGACGCGATCGAGCGTCGTCCCCTTGCCCCCGGTGCGGCGTCTGACCACGCTCTTTCTCCACCTGCGCGAACATGCGCCCGTCGAGGCCCTGACCTCCAAGGTGGTTTCCGAAATATTTCCGGAAGTTGTTGACATTATGGCCGGCCGGTATCGATACTGACCCCTCGAAGGGCATATATGAATATCGATCATTGGTGTCATGTGTTCAAGGAGGGCCCGTGGACAGCAGCCTGAGACGGCGTAGGAAAGTGGCGAGGACGGCCTTGCCGGTAGCGGTGTTGTTGCTGGTGGGCAGCGCTGTGACGGTCCAGTCCACCGCCCCGGCCGCCGCAGCCGAGACCACCCTGCGGGCCGCGGCCGCCAAGGCCGGGTTGTTCTTCGGCGTCGCCGCCTCACCCAACCGGCTCTATTCGATCGTCGGTCAGGAATTCAACCAACTGACCCCTGAGAACGACATGAAGCCGGACCGGATCGCCACGTCGAGCGGTGGGCTGCAGAACACCAGCGGCGCGGACACCCTGGTCAACCACGCCCAGAGCAACAACATGGTGGTCCGGGGGCACACCCTGGTGTGGCACTCGCAGGCCGGCGCGTTGCAGGGCGCCAGCCAGGCGACGCTGAACACCTTCATCGGCAACGCCATCAACCGCTGGGGCAGCAAGATCGCGTACTGGGACGTCGTCAACGAGGCGCTGGAGGACAACAACACCGGCCGACGCCGGAACCAGTGGCCGCACACCATGAACCGGGACGCGAACGGCGACGGTGACTACTTCGACGCCGGCGACACCGACGTCATCCGGGACTCGTTCATACGCGCCAAGCAGGTCGTGCAGGCCGGCGGGCTGACCACCAAGCTCTGCATCAACGACTACGACGTCGAGGGCCTGACGGTCCAGGGCGGTGGCCAGAACCGCAAGGCCAACGCGCTGTACGACATCGTCCGCACCTACCGGCAGTACATCGACTGCGTCGGGTTCCAGTCGCACTTCAACGACAACCCGAACAGCATCATCACCAACGACCTGCAGGCCAACATCCAGCGTTTCGCCGACCTCGGCGTCGAGGTGCACCTGTCCGAGGTGGACATCGACGACGACCTGAGCAACAACGACATCGGCACGGGCCAGGCGGAGAACTACCGCAAGGTCGTCCGGGCCTGCCTGAACGTCGCGAAGTGCACCGGCATCACCGTGTGGGGCATCTCCGACAGCGAGTCGTGGCGTTCCTCCGAGCGGGGCCTGCTGTTCACCGGGGGCAACGGGAGCTACCAGAAGAAGTCCGCCTACTACGCGGTCCTGGACGAGCTGAACAAGGGCCGTGGCTCCACCCCGCCGACGACCACCCCGCCGCCGACCACGCCCCCGGTGACGCCGACCGTCCCGCCGACCACGCCCCCGGTCGACCCGACCACCGTGCCGCCGACGACCCCGCCGGTGACGACCGCCCCGCCGACCACGCCGCCGAACCCGACGACCGGCTGCTCGGCCACGGTCTCGCTGAACTCCTGGACCGGTGGCTTCGTCGCCACCGTGCGGGTCACCGCCGGCACCTCGCCGATCAGCGGGTGGAGCGTCCAGCTCACCCTGCCGTCCGGGGCCGCGGTGACCAACGCGTGGAACGCCAACACCAGCGGCGCCAGTGGCACCGTGCGGTTCAGCAACGTCAACTACAACGGCTCGGTGAACGCGGGCCAGTACACCGAGTTCGGCTTCCAGGGCACCGGGGCCGCCACCGGCCTGACCCCGGTGTGCACCGCCTCCTGACGCACCACCTGTCCTGGGCGGGCGGCCTGCGCCCGTCCAGGACAGGCAAGACGTGACGACGGTGCTCGGCATCGACGTCTGCTCGGCCGGCGGCACGTCGTCGCCGGTGTTCTCGACGATCAGCGGCCCAGCCGCACCTCGAAGGTGCCGCACTGCCGGTGGTATTTCAGGCCGTTCCGCCCCAGATTGACGACCAGCCGCTCCCGCAGCCCCTCGACCAGGCGTTCCTGCGCTCACTGGTCTCGAGCAGTTGCGCGGTGAGCAGCGCGGGTTCGTCGTCGTTGGGGGAACTGGCCGTACCGACCTCGATCAGGGCGCGCTGGACGGCGAGCGGAGTCCGCAGGTCGGTCCCGAAGCTCTGTCGAAGCCTCCGGTCGGGGAGCCCCGCCCGGACACCGGCCCGTGTCCGCACGACTCCGTGGACCCTGCTCCCGGGGGCAGTCGGACGGGACGGCCGGTCCTGGTGGCGGTCGTCGGCACCGGCCCGAGCTGTCCCCACCCGGGTCCTGACGTCAGCGCCCGCCCTCGTTGCGGTGAGGGTCGAGCTGCGCGAGACAGCTTCCTTCCGGGTCAGGTGACCCCACTCTTGTTCGATTCCGCAGGTCGGCGCGGTGTGTGCCGGCAGATCCGGTCTTGCGCAGCCCTGATCGCAGGTGTACAACTATCGCAGCTAGGTACACATCTAGCTTTACATTGGTATGCAACAGTGGGGGCCGGGTGTGGACCGCTTAAGGATCGGTGTCGTCGGGATCGGGGTCCAGGGGCAGTTGCACGCCCGCGCGTTGCGCGACGTGCGGCAGGCCGAACTGGTCGCGGTCGCCGACGTCTCGCCGCGCAACCGCGACTGGGCCGAGACCAACCTCGGCGTCCGGGCCGTCCCGGACCTCGCCGACCTCCTCGACGAGGTCGACGCGGTCAGCATCTGCACGCCCGATCATCTGCACGAGGACGCGACCCTCGCCGCGCTCGCGGCGGGCAAGCGGGTGCTGCTGGAGAAGCCGATGGCGCTCTCCACGGCCAGCTGTGACCGGATCATCGCCGGTCGGCCTGATCCGGACGCCCTGATGATCGGCCATGTGCTGCGTTTCGACCCCCGGGTGCTGCGGCTGCGCGAGGTGGTGTGCTCCGGCGAACTGGGCGACATCTGGCACGTCAAGGTCTGGCGGTGCACCTCGCAGGCGGTCGGCGAGGGAATCTGGGACCGGACCTCGGTCGCCTGGTTCCTCGGCATCCACGACGCCGACCTGCTCCGGTTCGTGACCGGCCGCGACGTCGAGGTCACCGGTGCCGTCGGTCGCAAGGTGCTGTCGCCCAGCCATGACGTCGTGCACGCCACGGTCCGCTTCGACGACGGGGCCATCGGCACGATGGAGAACAACTGGACGCTGCCGCACTCCCGGCCGTCGCGGGCCGACGCCGGTCTGCGGATCGTCGGCGAGCACGGCATCCTCGAGATGAACCTCTCGCACAACGACCTGATGTACGCCCGCCGCGACGGCGTGGCCAGCTTCATGGACACCTACTTCTGGCCCAGCCGGGACGGCGGCGGCGCCTACAACCTGCGTACCGAGTTGGCGGCCTTCGTCGACGCCGCGCTGACCGGCGGACCGACCCCGGTCAGCGGCGAGGAGGGCCGCGCGGCCGTCGCCGTCGTCGAGGACATCGAGGCGGCGCTGGCCGGCGACCCGGTGTCGCCGCCACCCGGCAGCTGAGGGGTCGGGATGCTGCGCTACGCGCTGCGTCGCCTCGCGATCTCGGCACTGGTCCTGTTCGGTGCGGCGACGGTGGTCTTCTTCGCGATGCGGGCGGTCTCCGGCGACCCGGCGACCGCGGTGCTCGGACCGGACGCCGATCAGGCGGCCGTCGAGGCGCTCCGCCGGGAGTACGGACTGGACGCCTCACTGCCCGTGCAGTACGTCCAGTTCCTCCGACGGGCCGTCACCCTCGACTTCGGTGAGTCGTTCCGGCTCCACGACGCCGCGACGAACCTGGTGTTGACCCATCTGTCGGCGACGGCAGCCCTGGCCCTGACCGCCTTCGCCATCGCCCTGATCCTCGGGTTCGCGCTGGGCACGTTGGCGGCGACCCGGCCGAACGGTGTCGTGGACCGGGTGGTCTCCGTGCTGTCGATGCTCACCCAGTCCCTGCCGACGTTCTGGGTCGGCATCATGCTGATCCTGGTCTTCTCCCGGTTCCTGCACCTGCTGCCCAGCTCCGGGTCGGCGTCACCGGCCGCGATGGTCATGCCGGCGGTGACGCTGGCCCTGCCACTGCTCAGCGTGGTGCTCCGGCTGGTGCGGTCCGGGCTGCTCGACGTGCTGCACGAGGACTACGTGGTCACCGCGCGGGCCAAGGGCCTGTCCGAGACCCGGGTCGTCGGCTGGCACGCGATGCGCAACATGCTGATCCCCGTCGTCACCGTGGCCGGCCTGGAGTTCGGCAGCCTGCTGGGTGGCGCGGTGATCGTCGAGACCGTCTTCGCCTGGCCCGGCGTGGGCCGACTGATGACCGACGCCATCGCCGCCCGCGACTACTCGGTCGTGCAGGCGTGCGTGATCACGGTCGCGGTGATCTTCATCGTCATCAATCTCGTAGTCGACCTGCTGTACGTCCGGCTGGACCCGCGGGTCCGCGAGAGCGTCTGAGAGGTGACCAAGGTGTCTGACGGCGTACCCGGCTCGGCGACCGTGCTCGGCACACCGGTCGTGCCCACCGACGACGGCCGACCCGACGGGCCGGACGGTCCACCGGCCGTCGTGTCCCGCCGGCGACACCGTCGGCCGCGACTGTGGATCCCGCTCGGGGTGATCGCCGGCTACCTGGTCGCGGGAGTGATCGGACCGATGATCGCCCGGTACGACCCGATCGCGACCTCCGTCGCCGACCGGCTGCTTCCGCCCGGCAGCCGGATGTCCGACGGTGGCCTGGCCCTGCTCGGCACCGATCAGGTCGGCCGCGACCTGCTACCCCAGATCATGCAGGGCGCCCGGGTCTCGCTGCTGGTCGGCGCGGCGACCCTGCTGCTGGCCGGCACGGTCGGCGCCGCCCTCGGCATCCTCTGCGGCTACCTCGGCGGGGTGGTCGACGCGACAGTCATGCGGCTGGCCGACATCCAACTGGCCTTCCCGTCGATCCTGCTCGCCGTCTTCGTCGCCGGCGTGCTCGGCTCCAGCGTCACCAACGTCGTGCTCACGTTGTCCATCACCACCTGGCCGATCTTCGCGCGGGTGGCCCGGGCACAGACCCTGGCCACCAGATCCCGGGACTTCGCCAACGCGGCGCGCACCCTCGGCGCCGGGCCGTGGCACGTCGTACGGCACTGCGTGCTGCCCGCGGTCGCCAGCCCGCTGCTGGTCATCGCCACCGTCCAACTCGGCTTCGTCATCGTCGCCGAGGCGTCGCTGAGCTTCCTGTCGTTGGGCATCCCGGCCGGCACGCCGAGCTGGGGCACCACCATCGCCAACGGCCGCGACTACCTGGCCAGCGCCTGGTGGATCGCCACCCTGCCAGGGCTGGCCCTGGCCGTCTTCGTGGTCTGCGTCGGCGTGCTCGGCGACGAACTACGCGACCGCTCCGATCCCAACCTCTCCACCCGGTAACCGTCAGCGAAATGGGAAGACATGAGATCTCCGACCACCCGACTCGGTGCGCTGGCCCTCGCCGGCGTACTCGGACTGACCGCCTGCTCCTTCGGCGCCGACGACCCCGCCGGTAGCGGCGGGGCCGGCGCGACCACCCTCCGGGTAGCCAACCCGACCCCGGTGGTCTCGCTGAACCCGTTCGCCGCGAACTCGGCGGACCAGCCCACCCTCACCGTCGTCCAGGAGGTCTTCGAGACCCTGGTGGTCCGCGACAACGGCGAGATCGCCCCGAAGCTCGCCGAGAGCTGGACCAACCCCGACCCGCTGACCTGGCAGTTCGTGCTGCGAAGCGATGTCACGTTCGCCGACGGGACGCCGTTGACCAGCGCCGACGCCAAGGCGTCCCTCCAGGCGCTGATCGACGGCAAGGGGCCGCTGGCCGGTCTGTGGGCCACCGTCGACGAGATCCGTACGCCCGACGAGCGGACCCTGACCATCCACACCAAGAGCCAGCTCGGCACCGTGCTGAGCAACCTCACCCTGCTCTGGATCGCCCCGGCTGCCAAGATCACCGACAGCGCGTTCTTCGACGCCCCGTACGGCACCGGCCCGTTCAAGGTCTCGTCGTTCACCGCCGGCCAGACGGTCAACCTGGTCCGCAACGAGAAGTACCGGGGTGACCAGCCGAAACTGGCCGGCATCGCGTACCGCTACATCCCCGAGGTGTCCGGCCGGGTGACCGCGCTCGCGAACAACGAGATCGACGTGACCTGGGGGCTGCCCCCGGACCAGTTGACCGGGCTGCGCGACAACGACGACCTGGCCGTCAAGTCGTTCCCGACGTACGCCAACTACTACATCTGGTTCAACAGCTCACGTAAGCCGTTCACCGACGCCCGGGTCCGGCAGGCCATGTGGCACGCGGTCGACTTCTCCAAGATCAACAAATCGCTGTTCGACCAGGCCGGCACCACGGCCACCGGTCCGCTGCCGGAGGCCATCTTCGGCTCCGCCGCACAGAACCCGTACGCCTACGATCCGGCCAAGGCCCGGCAGCTGCTCACCGAGGCCGGCTACCCGAACGGGTTCACCACCACCATGATGTGGAGCAGCGGTTGCTGCACCAACGGGAACTCCTTCGCCGACGCGATGATCAGCGACTGGGCCAAGGTCGGCATCGTGGTCAAGCCCCAGGAACTGGAGCGGGCCACCTGGCTGGACAAGCTGCTCAAACTCGACTGGGACAGCACGATGACGACCGGCAGCACGGTCACCGGTGACGCCGACTTCACCCTGGCCCGGCTCTACCTGTCGACCGCCAAGCGCAACGGCTACGCCAACCCGGAACTGGACCGGATCCTGCTGGCCGCCCGTGCCGAACTCGACCAGGACAAGCGGGCCACGCTGTACGCCCAGGCCGGCAAGATCGTCTGGGAGGACGCGGTGGGCATCTTCCCACTCGACCTCAGCGGCAACGTCGTGCTGCGCAGCAACGTCGAGGGATTCACCCCGACCCCGAACGACCTGCCCGACTTCGCCGGCGTATCGCTGCGCTGACCCGACAACCGGACCCGGAGGACCCGATGGTCGCACCACCGCACGCCCCGCGCCCACTGCTGACGGTCGACGATCTCGTCGTCTCGTTCGCCGGCCCGCTCGGTTCCTACCGTGCGCTCAACGGCGTCTCGTTCCATGTCGACGCGGGCGAGACACTGGCGATCCTGGGGGAGTCCGGGTCCGGCAAGTCGGTCACCGTACGCGCGGTGATGGCGCTGCTGCCCCGGCACAGCGCGACGATCGAACGCGGCACCATCCGGTACGACGGCGAGGAGATCTCCGCGTTGCCGGTACGCCGTACCCGGGAACTCTCCGCCACCCAGCTGGCGATGGTCTTCCAGGACTCGTTGACCGCGCTCAACCCGGTCGTCCGGGTCGGCGAGCAGATCGCCGAACTGTTCCGGGTCCGGCAGCACACCTCGCGTCGGGAGGCCTGGCGGCGCGCGGTCGCCGGCCTGGACCGGGTCGGCATCCCGAACGCGGCCCGCCGGGCACACGACTATCCGCACCAGTTCTCCGGCGGGATGCGGCAACGGGTGGTGATCGCGATGGCCCTCGCGCTGCGGCCCCGGCTGCTCATCGCCGACGAGCCGACCACCGCGCTGGACGTGACCGTACAGGCGCAGATCATGGACCTGCTGCGCGAACTGCGCGAGGCCGACGGGATGGCGATGATCCTCATCACCCACGACCTCGGGGTGGTCGCCGACGTGGCCGACCGGGTCGCGGTCATGTACGCCGGCACGGTCGTCGAGTCAGGCCCGCTGCGCACCGTGTACGACGCCCCGGCCCACCCGTACACCCGGGGGTTGATGGCCTCGGTCCCCGCCCCGGACCGGCCCGGTGCGCGGCTGACCCCGATCGAGGGGATGCCACCCTCGCCGCTGGCGACGCCGGCCGGCTGCCCGTTCCATCCCCGGTGCCCCGTCGCCCGGGTGGACTGCCGCACCGACCGGCCGAGGCTGCGGGTCGTCGCCGCCGGTCACGAAGCAGCCTGTCACTACGCCGAGGAGGTGATGGCCGGTGTCGACGGCAGAGGCGCGGCTTGAGGTCAGGCAGCTACGGGTCAGCTATCCGACCCGAGGGGGCCTGCTGCACCGGGCCCCCGACGTCCACGCCGTGGAACGGCTCAGCCTGACCGTCACCGCCGGCCGCACCCTGGGGCTGGTCGGCGAGTCCGGTTGCGGCAAGTCGACCCTGGCCCGGACCATCGTCGGGCTGCGCCGACCGACCGGCGGCGAGATCTGGTACGCCGGTGAGCGGGTCGACGACGCCGACGCGGCCCGGCGGCGTCGGCTCACCGCCGAGATCCAGATGGTCTACCAGGACCCGTACTCGTCGTTGAACCCGCGCAAGAAGGTGTCCTTCATCGTCACCGAAGGCTGGCGGGTGCACCGTGGCATGGTCCCGCGCGAGCAGTGGACGGACCGGACGGCCGACCTGCTGGCCCGGGTCGGTCTCGCCGCCGAACTCGCCGACCGCTATCCGCACCAGTTGTCCGGCGGGCAGCGCCAGCGGGTCGGCATCGCGCGGGCCCTGGCGATGTCGCCGCGGATCCTGGTCTGCGACGAGCCGGTCAGCGCGCTGGACGTGTCGGTCCAGGCGCAGACCCTCAACCTCCTCGCCGACCTGCGCGAGGACCTGGGACTGGGCTACCTGTTCATCGCGCACGACCTGTCGGTCGTCCGGCACATCAGCGACGACCTCGCGGTGATGTACCTGGGCCGGATCGTGGAGACCGGACCGGCAGCAGCGGTGTACGACACCCCGGCCCACCCGTACACCCGGGCGTTGATCTCGGCGGCCCCGGTACCCCGCCCCTGGGCGACGCCACCGAGCGAGCGGATCCTGCTCACCGGCGAGGTGCCGTCACCGGCCTCGCCGCCGTCCGGGTGTCGGTTCCGGACCCGGTGCGGGCTCGCCCAGCCGCTCTGCGCCGAGGTCGAACCGGAGCTGCGCACGGTCGCCGGACGTGAGGTCGCCTGTCACTACGCCGAGTCCAGCCTCGCCGCCGGCGAGCCGTCGGTCCGGGCGGCGATCCGATGAGCGGCACCGAACCCGTCCGGGTCGGAGTCGACCTGGGCCAGGGCGGCTGCCGTGCGGTGGCCCGGTACGGCCGGTCGACCGGGCACGCCGAGACCCCGGGGTTCTGGACCGGCGACGTCGACGCCCGGATCGCCGACGCGGTGGCCGGCGCGCTGGCCGACCTGGGCCCGGTGCCCGGCGCGGCGGTGCTGGTCGGGGTCGGCATGACCGGACTCAACGGCCAACCGCCGGCGATCGACGGACTGCGGGCCCGGCTGCACGCGCTGGGTCGGCACGGCCGGCTGCGGGTCGCCGACGACAGCGTGACCGCGTACCTGGGCGCGCTCGGTCCGGTCCCCGGGGCGGTCGTCGCCGCCGGCACCGGGGTGGTGGCCCTCGCCGCCGACGCCACCGGCCGTACCGCCCGGTCCGACGGCTGGGGCGCCGACCTCGGCGACCGGGGATCAGGCCACTGGATCGGCCGTACCGCGATCCGGCTCGCCCTGCAGGACCGGGACCGGGCCGCACCCGGCCGCCTGGCCGACGCGGTGTTCGCCGCCTGGGGCCCGGTCGAGACGCTGCCGGCCCGCTGGCGGGCCGATCCACCGACCCCGGAACGGATCGCGGACTTCGCCGGTACGGTCGCCGAACTGGCCCGGACCGGTGACGACGGCGCCCGACGGATCTGGCAGCGGGCCGGCCAACTGCTGGCCGAGTCGGTGGTCGGGGCGCTGCGTCGGGCCGGGCTCGGCGCGAGCCCGGTGCCGGTCGCCGGCACCGGTGGAGTCTTCCACGCCGCGGATCTGCTGCTGCCGTCGTTCACCGCGGCACTGCGCGCCGGGGCGCCCGCAGCCCGGCCGGTGCCGGCCGCCGGGGATCCGCTCGCCGGTGCGCTGGCCCTGACCGACGGGTCGCGCGACCCGTCCCCGTTCACCGGACTCATCGTCCAGTCCGACATCGAAGCAAAGGCAGAACACTGATGAACGTGGCCGACGCCATCCGTGGACGCCTGGTCGTCTCATGCCAGGCACAGGGCCGCAGCCCGTTCACGGACACCCGGCACATGATGGCGATGGCGACCGCTGCCGTACTCGGCGGCGCCGCCGGTCTGCGTGGTCAAGGAGTGGCGCACGTCCGTGGCATGGTCGACCTCGGGGTGCCGGTGGTCGGGCTGGTCAAGCGGAACACACCCGGCAGCCCGGTCTACATCACCCCGAGCGAGGCCGACGTGACCGCACTGACCCGGGCCGGCGCGCAGATCGTCGCGGCCGACGGCACCGGTCGGCCCCGGGCCGGCGGGGAGAAGCTGTCCGACCTCGTCGCGGCCACCCACGCCGGCGGGGCGCTGTTCATGGCCGACGTCGACAGCCTGGACGCCGCCCTGGCCGCAGTCGACGCCGGCGCCGACCTGGTCGGCACGACGCTGTCCGGCTACACCGCCGGCCCCGTTCCGGACGGACCGGACATCGCCCTGGTGGGGATGCTCAGTCGACATTGTCCCGTTCCGGTCATCGCGGAGGGGCGATACCGTACCCGTACCCAGGTCTCGGCGGCCTTCGACGAGGGCGCGTGGGCAGTCGTCGTCGGCACCGCCATCTCGGACCCGGTCAACACCACGCGCAGGTTCGCGCAGGCCTGCCCGCATCCCCGGTTGGATTCGTGATGACCACCAAACTGAGCCAGATCCGTACCGAACTCCGGCGCCGCGTCGCGGACCTGCCGGCGCACTCGGCGCTGCCCCGCGAGCGGGACCTCGCCGAAGAACTCGGCGTGAGCCGGACGACGCTCCGCCAGGCGCTCCGTGAACTGCTCGACGTCGGCCTGGTCTACACCATCCGTGGCCAGGGCACCTTCGTCTCCGACACCCGGATCGCCAAGGACACCAGCCTCAGTGGATTCACCGAGGACATGTTGGCCCGTGGCCTGCTCCCGAGCAGCAAGATGATCGAGGCGGACGCGGTGGTCGCCCGCGACGCGGTGGCCACCGAACTCGGCCTGCCCGAGGGGTCGCTGCTCTACCGGGTGGAACGGCTGAGGCTCGCCGACGGCTCGCCGATGTGCCTCGAAGAGGTGCACCTGCCCGCCGACCTGTTCCCCGGACTGCTGGTCGAGAACCTCGACAACGGGCTCTACGAGACCATGAAGGACCGCTACAACATCCAGGTCACCGTGGCCCAGCAGATGATCGCCGCCGTCGTACCCTCCCGGCGGCAGTGCGACCTGCTGGAGATTCCGCCCACGGCGGCACTGCTCGAGGTGCGCCGGATCGGCTACGACGGACGCGGCCGGGCCATCGAACGCGCGGTGTCGTTCTACCGGGGCGACCGCTACCAGTTCTCCCTGACCGCACGACGAGGCGAGGCCGGCTGATGCGAACCACCACCACGACGGCCGAGCAGTACACCGACGTCCTGGTCGTCGGCGGGGGCGTCGGCGGGATCGCCGCCGCGCTGGCCGCCTGCGAAGGCGGTGCCCGGGTCGTCGTCGTCGAGCCGTACCGGTGGATCGGGGGGCAACTCACCTCGCAGGCGGTGCCGCCGGACGAGCACCCCTGGATCGAGACACACGGCTCGACGGCCGGCTACCGGCGGTTCCGGCAGGCGGTCCGCGACTACTACCGGAGCTGGTATCCGCTGGCGTCCGACCGGTCCGGGCAACCACTCAACCCGGGCAACGGCTGGGTCAGCCCGCTGTGTCACGAACCCCGTGTGGCGCTGGCCGTACTGGAGGCGATGATCGCCCCCTGGTGCGCGTCGGGGCGGTTGACCGTACACACCCGGGCGCAGGTCCAGCGCGCCTACACCGACGGGGACACCGTGACCGCGCTGGCCGTACGACTCGCCGACGGCACGGTCCGGCAGATCGGCGCCCGGCTGGTCCTGGAAGCGAGCGAGACCGGTGAACTGCTCGCCCTGGCCGGCATCGAGCACCGGACCGGCACCGAGTCACAGGCGCAGACCGGCGAACCGAGCGCACCGGACCGTCCCGCGCCACTGAACATGCAGGCAGCCACCGTCTGCTTCGCCCTCGAACACGTCGACGGCGACCACACGGTGGACCGGCCGGCGGACTACGACCACTGGCGGACCCGTACGGCGCCCGGCTGGCCGGGCCCGCTCTTCAGCTGGGCCTACCCCGATCCGCGGACCGGTCGGCCGGTCACCGGCCGGTTCACTCCGAACCCACGGTCGACGGCGGCCTCGATGGAGGAGGGACTGATCGCGCCGGAACTGTGGACGTACCGGCGGATCCTCGACCGGCGGGCGTTCCGGCCCGGCCTGTTCCACAGCGACGTGACGATCGTCAACTGGCCGATGACCGACTATCTGGAGGGGCCGCTGTTCGACGTGCCGGACGCCGAGCGGCACGTCCGGCGGGCCAGGGAGTTCAGCCACGCGTTCCTGTACTGGCTGCAGACCGAAGCACCCCGGGCGGACGGCGGCACCGGCTTTCCCGGTCTGCGGCTGCGCCCCGACGTGACCGGCACCGTGGACGGCTTCGCGCAGGCCCCGTACATCCGGGAGGCCCGCCGGCTGGCGGCGGTGACCACCCCGACCGAGCAGGACCTGTCGGTCGC
The DNA here is from genome assembly GCF_044548625.1 of Micromonospora sp. NPDC051925. NCBI lineage: Bacteria > Bacillati > Actinomycetota > Actinomycetes > Micromonosporales > Micromonosporaceae > Micromonospora > Micromonospora sp. NPDC051925. The sequence goes on from NZ_JBIUCH010000029.1 coordinate 22,100, forward strand.
CGTACGCGGCGCCGCCGGCGCGGTCGGCTACCACGACACGGTCGGCACCGGTCACTACCGCATCGACCTGCACCCGACGACCGGTGGCGACGGCTACCTCGACGTGGCCGCGCATCCGTTCGAGATCCCACTCGGCGCGCTGCTGCCCGAACGGGTCACCAACGTGGTCGCCGCGGGCAAGGCCATCGGCACCACCCACATCACCAACGGCTGCTACCGGGTGCACCCGGCCGAGTGGTCGATCGGTGAGGCCGCCGGCGCGCTGGCCGCCTACTGCCTGGACCGGCAGACCTCGCCGCACGGGGTCCGCGACAGTGCGAAGCTGCTCGAGGACTTCCAGACCGAGCTGGTGCGGCGGGGGGTCGACCTGCGCTGGCCGACGACCACCGCAACCGGCCCGGTCCGGGCCAGCTCACTGCCGAGTTGAGCTGGCCCGGTCCGTCGGGCGAGGAGGAGCCGGGTCTCACTGCTCCAGCGTCGGGTAGTCGATGTAGCCGCGCGGGCCCGGCGTGTAGAAGGTGGTCGGGTCCGGCTCGTTCAGCGGCGCGTCGGTCTGCCAGCGGCGGGGCAGGTCCGGGTTGGCCAGGAAGTTCCGGCCGACCGCGACGAGGTCGCCCAGGCCGTCGTCGAGGATGCGCTCCGCGTCCGGGCGGGTGGTCACCGAGGTGAAACCGTCGTTGGCGATGAACGGGCCACCGAACCGACGCCGCAGGTCGACGACCAGTGCGCTCGCCGGATCGGCCAGCGAGTGTAGGTAGGCCAGCCCGAGCGGCGCGATCGCGTCGATCAGTGCGCCGTACGTGGCGGCGAGGTCGGCCGCGTCCTCCTCCAGCGCCCCCTGGATGTTGTGGGCGGGCGAGATCCGGATGCCGACCCGGTCGGCGCCGATGGCGTCGGCGACCGCGTGGGCCACCTCGCCGACGAAACGGGCGCGGGGCTGCGGAGAGCCGCCGTATCCGTCGGTGCGGACGTTGCTCGACGGGGCCAGGAACTGGTGCAGCAGGTAGCCGTTTGCCGCGTGCAGTTCCACCCCGTCCAGGCCGGCCTCGACGGCGTTGCGCGTCGCCTGGACGAACTCGCCGACGATTCCCGGAAGCTCGTCGCCGGTCAACTCCCGGGGGACCGGGTACGGCCGCATGCCGTTCGGCGTGAAGATCTCGCCCGGCGCGGGGATGGCGCTGGGCGCCACCGACTCCAGCCCGTCCTTGTTGTCGGGGTGGCCGATCCGACCCGTGTGCATCAGCTGCATGAAGATCCTTCCGCCGCCCGCGTGCACGGCGTCGGCGACCGCCCGCCAGCCGTCGACCTGCTCGGCGGAGTGGATGCCCGGTGTGTTCGCGTAACCCTGGCCGACCGCACTCGGCTGCGTGCCCTCGGTGATGATCAGGCCCGCCGAGGCGCGCTGGCCGTAGTAGGTCGCGGAGATCTGCTGCGGCACCTGACGCTCGCCGGCACGGTTACGTGTCAGGGGCGCCATGACGATCCGGTTGGTCAGTTCCATCTTGCCCACCGTGAACGGGCTGAACAGGAGGGTCATCGTCTCTCCGCTTCGTCGGTCGAACGGACGTCGTGATTGCGGCGGCGTCCCGAATCGATGAACTCGGCACGGTGCTCGACGATTCCCGGCGGACCTGGACCGTGATGTGCGCCTCTGTGCGGTTCCGGCTGCCGGGGTGGTGGCCCGTGCCGGCGAGCACGCTGGGGCGGATCGTCGAGACGGTCGACGGCGGGGCCGGGCCCGATCTCGCCGCCACCGGCCCCGCCTCTACCGACCGCCAGCGCCGGGCACAATGACGCGATGCGCATCCGTGTGGTCCGCCAGGCTGAGCTTCCGCTCCTGCGAGACATCGAACGCGCCGCCGGCGAGTGGTTCCGCGATGTCGGCATGCCACAGATCGCCGACGACGAGCCCCTGCCCCTCGACATCCTCGCCGGCCACCACCAAGCCGGCCGTGCCTGGATCGCCACTGGCCGCGCATCTGCATGCGTCGAGATCTCCACGGGCCATCGCCGCGCCGTCCCGTCCCGGGACGCCCCGTCAGCACCCGGACACCACAGGTCCCGGCCGGTACGCGACGTGGGACCGCGCCAGACGACTGTCGTCCCACCGCGAGCGGGACTGTGGACGAACATTCGTCTTCCCGCCCCTTCCCGGTTGAACCTCCCGGACGCCGCTGCGTAGAAGGGGCCGAGACGAGAGGACGGCGATGGAGCGAGGGCGTGGAGGACAGCGGTGTTGATGCGGCAGACGCTGGCGTTGGTGCTGCTGACGGTCGGGTTCGTGCTGTTCGCCCCGGCGGTGCCGGCGGCTGCGGTGCCGGACGAGACGGGCAGGTACTACGTGGTCGGACCGCCGGTCAACGGCCAGCGCGAGTACCTCTACGACATCGCCCTGCGTACCCTCGGCAACGGCAACAGGTTCCGGGAGATCACCCAGCTCAACATCGGCAGAAAGCAGCCCGACGGCGGTACCTTCACCGACGGCGTCGAGTTGCGACCCGGTTGGTTCCTGGTGCTGCCGCGCGACGCCAAGGGGTCCGGGGTGCGGACCGGGACGCTGCCACCGGTCGTGGTGAACTCGCCACGGCCCGGTCCGAGCACTGCCGCACCCACGCCGAGCGCCACGGCACCCGAGCCCAGCGCCACGGTGTCGAGCGCCACGGTGTCGCGCGCCGTCACCCCGTCGCCGACGGCGGCCACGGTGGTCGCCCGCCCTCCCTCGAACTCCGGCGCGTCCGACGCCGACCAGTTCGGTCCCATCCTGATCAGGGGTGGCGCTGGCGTACTCGCGGCGGTGTTCGCCGTGATCGCCGTGTTGACGCTGCGCCGGGGCGGATACCGGTTGCGCGCCGTTGCCCTCGACGACACCGGCCCGTGGCCACCGGAGCGGCACCACACCCCGACCCCCGCCGAGATCGCCGCGGAACCCACCATGGCACCGCAGCTCGCGCCGCCGCCCCGCCTCCCCCCGCCGCCGCACTCCCCGCCGCCGCCTCCTTCGCCGCCGCCTCCTTCGCCGCCGCCTCCTTCGCCGCCGCCTCCCTCGCCGTCGTCTCCGCCCGCATCGTCGCCGAGACCCCTGCCGCCGGGTCCGCCGTTGCCACCTGTGTCGCCACCGGGCCCGCCGCCGGTGGAGTCGCGGCCGGCGGTACCGGCTGCGGGCGAGGTGCCGTACCTGCGGACCGAACTGCTCAGTGAGGAGGACTCCGTGCACGTCCGACTGGCCGGGCTGGCGAACCGTGGGGACACACCCGCCTACGCCTGGCTCGCCGAGACCGAGCCGGCGCCGCCGGCGATCGTGCCGCTGGTGCTGGGCAGCCGGGGCCCGTGGCGGCTCCACGTCGACCTCGGCCAGACCCCCGACGTCCTCACCCTCGTCGGCGCCCTCGACGCCAGCCAGCGGCTGGCCGCAGCCCTCGCCAGCCGGCTCCACTCCGGCGGAGTCGGAGTTGCCGTGGTCGGCGACGCGCTCGGTGCCGGGAACGTCGACGGCTACCGGACACTGACCGCCCTGCCGGATCCGCCGGCACCGGGCGAGAAGCTGCCGGATCCGTGCGTGATCTTCACCGCCGGCCTGCCGGCGGGCGCGGCGGACGGCATCCGCGGGCTCGCCGCCGCCACCGGCGGACGCTGCGTGCCGGTCGTGGTCGGTCCGGTCCCCGGCAGCCGGTGGTCGGTTCAGGTGGGGACCGGCGACTGAACCCGGGCGAGCACGGCGGGAAGTGGCCCGGCCTCCGTCCCCGGCACCCGTCGCCAGGAGTTCTCCTGCGCGAGGTACACGCGGCGGACCTGGACACGCTCGTACGAGCGGCTGCCGACGATCAGCTCGACCCCGGCGGCACGGAGCCGCTCCGCCTGGTTACGCACCCGGGAGAGCGGGGCGAGCATCGCGGCTGTCGACGTGACGTCGATGGTGCGGCCCCGGGGCACCCCGACCTCCAGCATGAGCCGGCCGGGCCGGGCCGGCGGCGCCTTCCGGTGGAGACGCAGCCAGCCGCGCGGTAGGCGGCTGCCCGACGCCGGCACGAGGAGGTACGCCCGCCGGGTGCCGACACCGGGCCAGCGGCGGACATCGTTGGGCAGGCCGGCGATCGTCCGGGAACGGGACGAACAGTGGATTCGCAGTGCACCGTCGAGGCACTCGGCCGTCGCAATGAGCCGGCCGAACCGGTACGTGCGGAAACCGCCGAGCGGGGACACCCTGTCCAGCCGCGCCGCCGGCAGCAGATAGGCGTCGTTGACTCCGCGTAGATGCTGGAGACGCGCGGGTATGTGCGAGCGGAGGGTCGCCATGGGGATCGCGCCCCCGGCGGCGACGCGTACCCGGAGCAGGTGGCTGTCGTCCGGCACCGAAACGGGGTCCAGCAGGGCGATCAGGAAGAGTTCGGCACTCGGCACCCCCTCGGCGACAGCGCGGGCGGGGTCCACCGGGCAGACGACGAAGGCCTCGAACTCCTCGGCGTTGACCTGTTGCCCCGGGGGCAGCCACGCCGGGCCGTACCCCGGCGCCCGGCGGCCCTCGGTGATCAGCACGGGGCGGGGGAGGGCCTTGGCCGGCACCGTGACCGGCCCCTCCACCGGGTCCCGCCGGCCGTCGGACGGCGGCGCGGTGAGGGGCGCCGCGAGGCGTGCGGACACCGTGATGCTGGGGCGGGCCAGCGCCGGCACGAGGAGACCGTCCGGCGTCGCGCGCAGCGCCAGCGGGCCGGCGGCGGACCTCGGCCGGTGCGCCTGCCACTCGGCGGGGCTGCCCGCCGGGTCGAGCGCGCGGAGGTCGTGGCCGCCGTCGACCAACTCGGCACTGCCGCCCGGTGGTGGCGTCCACACCGTCGCGCCGGTCCTCTCGGCGAACTCCCGCGCCTGCTCGGCGAGGCCCTGCTGCTCCTGTGGATCGGAGGGCCAGGTGACCCAGAGCCGTAGGTCGCTGCCGTAGAGCGGGAGGTCGCCGAGGAGGGCGGCGAGTTGCTCACCACCGTGCACCTTCTGCGTCCCGCCGTAGTCGCCGACGAGGAATCCCGCCGAACGTGCCGTGACGGCGACGGTGATCAGGCCGTCCGGTGTGGAGGCGAACCGATGTGCGGTGGCGCGACGGGTCACGAAGTCGGCCCGGGTGGCGAGGGCAAGCCCGGCCGGCAGCGGGAGACCGACCACACCGGTCCGGGGACGGACCACGCCCCGGTCCACCGCGAACCAGCTCGGCAGGGGGGTGGCGAGGTCCGGCGGCTGGATCACGAGCCAGTCCATCGGACGGCGGGTCACCCGGTCCAGCGGGACCGCGTGCAGCGGCCCGGCCCCGGCGTCCGCCCGCCGTCGGTGCCGGATCTCGGCCCCGTCCGGGCTGACCAGCACGTCATGCCCGAGCAGCCCGGCGACATCGCTGAACAGGTCCAGGTTGCGGGCGCCATCACCGGTCAGGATCCGGACGTCGTCCGCGGACTCCCCGGAGCGTCGGACCAGGTCGGCGATGCCCCGCGCGTCGAGGGTGCTGCTGGGTTCCGTCGGCACCACCAGCCCGCCCCGGGGTCCGGGCTCCAGCCAGAGGTCGAACAGACCGGGGATCCGGAGGTGTCGGCGTGGGTCGAACCGGCTGGTGGCCGGCAGCCCGTCGACGCCCGCGTCGACCGTCGTCACCGGGTACATGGATTCCCCACCGTCCATCCGTTCCGTCTTCGTACGCGCCGATGTCTGGGCTGCCGACCGGCGATCCACCGCGCTCTGCGGCCTCGGTATCCTCCATCCGCCCACATCAGATCTGCCCACACCACGAGGGCGATGGAACTCTGGTTCAGATTGATTTGAACGAACCGGGCGCTGATCCGCAATAGATGGTGACAGCCGGGGCGATCGGCCGCGGCGACTGAAGGGGGACAGCTGTGCTTGCGAAGCGCCCAACCCTTGCACGCCTGATCGCGGTCGTGGCGATGGCCGGCTGCATGATCGCAGCGGCGGCGGAGACGTCGGCGGCAGGCCGGGCACCTACGCCGGACCCGCAGGCATACGTCAAGTACTACGTGGTCGCGGCAGAGCACCAGGGCCAGCCGGAGAACCTCACCGAGATCGCGGTGCGCTTCCTCGGCAGCGGCGAGCGGTCCGCGGAGATCTACAACCTGAACGCGGGGCGGGTCCAGGCGGACGGCGCGGGCCTCACCGATCCCGCCAAGCTCCACCGCGGCTGGCATCTGGTGCTGCCGTGGGACGCGGCCGGGGAGGGGGTGCAGTACGGCCAACTCCCGCCAGCCCCGAAGCCCACCCGGACCGCCCCGAAGCCCATCCGGCCTGCGCCGAAGCCCTCGGTCACCGCGTCGCCCTCCGCGACGCCCGACCCCGGCACGTCGCCGGGCGGGCCACAGAACGGCAGCGGCACACCGTCCCGCTGCACCGCCACCTCCGGGTCGAGCAGCCGGTCCAACTGGGCCCAGCTACGGTTGGCGGCCGACGGCGCCTGGGATCTGAGCCGGGGCAACGGGGTCATGGTCGCGGTGGTCGATTCCGGAGTGGACGGCGAACTTCCGCAGCTCAAGGGCCGGGTCGCCGTCGGTGCGGACGTCACGGTCGGTAACGGGCGGGGGGACACCGACTGCCTCGGCACCGGCACCGCGATGGCGGGTCTCATCGCCGGCAGCGCCAGCGCCGACGACACCCCGGTCGGCATCGCACCCGACGCCACGATCCTGCCCATCCGGATGGTCGGCACCTCCACGAGCAGCCGGGCCATGGACGCCGCGAACGCCATCGAGGTGGCGGTCAGCGCGGGCGCCTCGATCGTCGCGCTGGGCTCCCACGTCGATCTGGGCGACCCCACGGTGGCGGCCTCCATCGCCACGGCGTTGAACCACGACGTGGTCGTGGTGGCGGGGGCGCCCACCAAGCCCGTCACGCTTCCGTCGCCCGCAGAACGGTCCGGTACCGGTGCCCTGCTCCTGTCCGGCGGCGTCGGTGCCGACGGTCAGCTCGCTGAGGAGTACCAGCAGGGGACGGTGGACGTCGTCGCTCCGGGCATCGACGTGGCGAGCCTCGGGATCAGTGGCACCGGCGTGCTCAGCAACACGGGCACCCGGTTCGCGGTGGCTTTCGTGGCCGGTCAGGCGGCGCTGGTCCGGGCGGCCTACCCGGACCTGACCGCCGTACAGGTCAAGGAACGCATCCGGAGCACGGCCGACGCGATGGGCGCCGGCAGCACGGACGCCCGCTACGGCGCCGGAATGATCAATCCGGCCGTTTCCGTCGCTCGGAACCTCAACGAGGAGCGGCAGGTGGCCGGCGACCAGGATGGTGGCGGTGGTGGTGGGACCGCGCTCGTTGTCCTCTTCGGCCTCGGGCTTGTCGCCGTCGGCGGTTCCGTCGCCGCGATCCGCTTCCGCCGCCGCGCGAACGGCGGGTAGCGGAGCGGGCGCGGCCCGGGTACGCGGAGCGTCCGCGTACCCGGGCCGTCGTCACCGCCAGGACCAGATCTGCTCGCGGTTCTCCACGAAGGTCCAGACGAGCAGCGGCTTGTTCGGCACGTTCACGTTCGCGTCCAGCGCCTTGAGGATGTGCAGGTTGAGCACGCCGCCCTTGGCGTTCATCCGCCACACCTGGGACGGGCTTCCGTCGCAGGTGGAGGCAAGGACGGCCGTCCCGTCCCGGCTGGAGCCCTCGGCCAGGTCCATGCAGAGGCCGGACGCCCGGTACGTGCCATCGGCGAGGACCACCCACCACTGGGTCGGGTCGTCGTTGTCGCAGGTACGCAGGGTCAGCCGGGTTCCCGGACCGTCCGTGCCGGTGCTGACGCAGAGCTTGGTCATCGGGTGGTAGAGCTGCTTGGCGCCGACGGGGCGGACGGGTGGGTCGGTCGGCTGCGGGGGCGTCGGCGGGTCGCCGGCCTTCGGCGTCGGCGTGACCGGCGTCGGCGTGACCGGAGTGGCTGACGGCGACCCGGACGGGGAGGGGGAGGAGGGTGGCCTGGGACCGGCCACCAGCCGTCCGTCGAGCGCGTAGAAGTCGGTGAGCGACTTCACCGACTTCAGGAACGCCTTGGTGCCGTCGTCGAGGCTGCCGCCGCTCTGCCGCACCGTGGTCGGACCGTTGCGGTAGGCGGCGAGCGCGAGCAGGTAGGGGTCGCCCTCAAGGGGGGACAGCTCCTCGGCCATCGCACACATCGCGGTGCCGAGGGCCGGGATCGCGACGGCGGGATCCCAGGCGGAGGCGTCCTTCGGCCCGTACGCCTGCCACACCTCGGGAAGGAACTGCGCGATTCCCCGCTGGCCGGCGGACCCGAGCAGGTTCGGGTCGAATCCGGAGAGCGCCATCAGCTGCGCCGCGACCGCCGGGGGAGTCACCGCCGTGCAGACGGAGCCCGCCCGGACGATCAGGTCGACGTACGCGGCCGGGACGCCCTTGGCCTCCGCCGCCGGTCCGGTCGGCGCGGCACCACCGGTCCCGCCGAACTGGGCACGCTTCCCGTAGTACGCGGCGTAGCCGCTGACCTGGTCGACGTAGTCGACCGCGTCGGCGGGCAGCCCCGCGGACGCGGTCACCGACTCCAGTCCGCTGTGGAAGGCGGCGACGGACAACCGCCACGAGTCTCCGGGGATCTTGGTGATCCGCAGTTTGCCGCTGTAGTCGCACACCTGGTGGGCCAGTGCGACGATGTTCGCGGCGCTGTCGGAGCGTTCCGCGTCCGGCCACGGCTTCCAGAGCTTCCAGTCCTGGCTGTCGAGTCCGGCGATACCCGTACCGCCGGAAACCGTGTCCTTCGCCGCCGGGGCCAGTTGCGACTCGGCCATCAGCTGGCCGGCGAGCCTGGCGGGCGTGAGCATCGGGCAGGAGCGGGCGGCGGCCACGATGGCCGCCAGGTGTTCGTCGGAGACCGCTTCGCCGATGAGCTGGTCGCGGGCCGAGGCGACGCCCCAGCTGATCGCGGCGATGGCCGCGAAGACGACGGCCAGGCCGGCGGCGGTGGCCGCCACGACTCGGCGCGGCGTCCGGCCGAACCAGGACCGGATGGTGCGGGGGTCGGTTGTCACGGGCCATCCCTTTCGGCGTGGCGGCATCACTGTCGTGACGGATCGGCTGCCGCATATGTTCACCGCACGACCACGAATCCCACAAATTCGTCCCGCCGACGATTGAACCGGCAGGGGGTCCGGACCGTCGTCGCGGCTGTCCCCCGACGGTTCGGCGTCTCGACGGCCCGACCGCCCAGCACGCCGATCAATGGAGGTGGGTCCTTTGGTGACCAGACGAAAGATGCTCGGGTTGGGGTTCGCCGGGGCTGCGGTGGTCGGGGTGCCGCTGGTGGCTACGCCGCTGCTGGCGCGAGCCAGGGCCGAGGGCGGACTGCCGCTGACCGTGGTGAACAGTACCGGTCGCTACCCGAACGCGTCGATCCACATGTACATCACCGGCTACCACCCCGAGACCAGGGAGATGGGCTACGTCAGGAGCCCGGGGAAGTTCACCCCCGCCTCGTTCTCGGACAACGGCGCGGACGGGTTCCTGGACATCGCCGTTCCGCTCGCCGGCGAGGGGGCGACCTCGTTCGTCCTCCCGATGCTCGACGGCGGCCGGGTCTACTTCTCGATCGACGGGCGGCTGCGGTTCAAGGTGGTCGACGGCGGCGGACGACCCATGTTGCAGGAGCCGGCGGGAGCGGTGGAGAGCGATCCGAACTTCGGCGTGCTCTGGGACTTCTGGGAGTTCACCTACAATCCGAACGGAATGCACTGCAACACCACCATGGTGGACATGTTCAGCATCCCGATCTCGACCCGGCTGGTCGGCGCGGGGGAGCACACCGCCGGGAAGCTCACCGACGGCGGCCGGGACGCGATCTTCGCGGAGGTGGCGCGGCAGCCGGGGTACGAGCGCCTGATCATCGGTGACGGGCTGCGCGTCATCGCGCCGGGGCACGGCATCATCGCGGGTCGCTTCTCACCCACCTACTTCGACGGGTACATCGCCGAGATGTGGGACCGGTACCGCAGTGCCGACCTGCGGGTCTCCAACGAGTTCGGCGCCTTCACGGGCCGGGTGGGCGATGACGGGAAGATGCACTTCGACGGTGGGATCGCTCCCTTCGACCGGCCGTCGACGATGGACGTGTTCATGTGCAACGGCACCTTCAGCAGGCCGAACGACGCCAGCGGGAAGGTGGCCGCGACCCTGGCTGCCGGGTTCAACCGGTCGGTGCTGGACCGGCCGTACCAACCGGTGGACGACCGGGCGGCCTTCTACCAGCATTCGGTGACCAACCACTACTCCAGGATCCTGCACCACCACTCCGCGAACGGCCGGGTGTACGGCTTCCCGTACGACGACATCGTCGGGGACGCCTCGTACATCCAGGACTCCGCGCCGCGGGAGGTGACGATCACCCTCACCCCGTTCGCCGGGGGCGAGGCGTCGTACCCGATCGCGCAGCCCTCACCGGCGGCGGACACCTCCCAGACCGTCGGGGCGGTCCCGCCGAACGGCGCGAAGGGGGTCGTCGGCGGCCAGGTCCGCGTCGCGGACCAGGAGATTCCCGCCTCCAGCTTCGACCGCGAGCACGGCGTACGCCGGGAGTCGTGCAGCGAGGGTGGCGAGAACATCTGCGCCATCGCCAACGGTGACTGGGTCGCCTACCAGGGAGTCGAGTTCGGCGACCAGCCGATGACCCAGTTCGTGGTCCGGGCCGCCTCCGGCGCTGGCCTGGGTCTCTCCGGGCTGGTCCAGGTGCGTCTGGACAGCGAGACGAACCCGCCGATCGGGACGATCGCGGTGGCCAGCACCGGCGGCTGGCAGCAGTGGCTGACCATCCCGGGAAACATGGCACCGGTGACCGGCCGGCACGACGTGTTCCTCACCTTCGCCAGCGGGCAGCCCCAGGAGTACCTGAACGTCCGGTGGCTGCGTTTCGCGCGATGAATCGACCGACTCTACTGTGGCCTGTCACCGTCGGCCACCTTCCCTCAGCCGTCTCGGGGCCGAAACATGCCGTTCGGCTGGTACGGCTATCCTCCCCGAAGAGTGCCCGGTCGTTGACGGACGGGGCGCTGGTGCGGGCGTGCGGGTCCGACCCGTACGCCAGGGGAGGCGGTCTGTGTCGGCGGTGCATAACGAAGCGATCGGTCCGTGGTCAGCGGACTCCGCCGCCAGCGGCCCGTCCGCCACCGAGGCCCTCATGCGGCAGATCTTCGAGGAGCACCGGGGGCCGCTGCTGCGGTTCCTCACCCGGCTCGTCCTCGGCCAGCGGGAGTTGGCCGAGGATCTGATGCAGGAGACGTTCCTGCGTACCTGGCGCAACCTGGACACCCTCGCCGCCGACCCGCAGAGGATCGCCCCGTGGTTGTACACGGTCGCCCGGCACGTGGCCATCGACGCGATCCGCTCGCGGCAGGCGCGTCCGCAGGAGATCAACCTTCCGGACCTCAACCGCGTCTCCTCGGCCGAGGACGTGATGGACCGCGTCGTGAGCGCCCACACGGTGCAGTTGGCCCTGAAGCAGATCAGCCCGGAGCACCGGCAGGTGCTGATCGAGATGTACTACAAGGGGGCTTCCATCGCCGAGGCGGCGGAGCGGCTCGGGATACCCGAGGGTACGGTAAAATCCAGGACGTACTATGCGGTTCGCGCGCTGCACGCGGCGATCGGCCCGACGGAGTCGTCGTGATCCCGGTCCGGCCGTTCCGATCCTGGCATGATGACCAGCACGCAGGCGGCCCCGAGGTACCACCACCGGGCGGGGCGTGGACGCATTGAGGAGAAGCCGGATGGTTGCAGGCGGTGAGCACGCCACGGAGGAGCAGTCCAGGCTGGCTCTCTACCTGCTCGGCAACCTCGGCGACGCCGAGCGGGTGGCATTCGAGGAGCATCTCGCCGGCTGTTGGCGCTGCCTGAACGAGGCGACCGAGATCGGAGCCTCGACGAGCGGCCTGGCCGGTCTGGCGGACGTCGACTGGGAGCTTCCGGCTGACGCCGACCCGCTGCCGACCGCCGACCCGGTGCTGACCGCCGACCCGGTGCTGACCGCCGACCCGGTGCTGACCGCCGATCCGCTGGTGACCGCTGGCCCGGTGGGGACTACTGACCCGGTGCTGACTGCCGATCCGGTGGCGACCTCCGGGTCGTCGGTGACTGCTGAGCCGCTGGCGACGGAAGGCCCGGCCGGCGGCACCGTACCGCCGGAGCCGGCGCGCAGCCCCGCAGACCGGCCGGGTCGCGCCCCGACCGGGTCGGTGCGACCGGCCGGCGGGCGACCCGGCGGGGACCGCGCGGCGGGCACCCGTCCGGATCGCGGCCCGACCGCCGGGCGCGGCGGCTCACGTCGTCGTCGCTGGCGGGTCTGGGCCGGTGCCGCCGCCGCGGTCCTCGCCCTGGCCCTGGCCGGCGGGGTCGTCGCGATGAACGGGCTCGGCGGCACCGACGACCGGGTGCTGACCGCCTCCGGCGAAGCCCCGGGCTACGGCGCGAGCCTCTCCGTCTCCATCACCACCGACGACCGGGACCGCTCCACGATCCGGATCACCGTCACCGGGCTGCGGCCGGGCATCCACTACCGGCTCTTCGCGGTGACCCGCGACGGGACCACCCACACGGTACGGGACTGGATGGCGTCGAGCGGTCCGCAGGAGGTGACCGGCGAGACGTCGTTGCCGGTCGACGAGCTGGCGTTCATCACCGTCGGGACCAGCGACGGCAGCGGCATCGTCACCGCGCCGATTGCCCGGGGCGCGGGCCCTCCTCGCTGACCGGGTGAACCCCGGCGGCGGTGAGCCGTAGAGCTGCACAGCAGAATCCGCAGCTCGCCGGAGGTACCGCCATGGCCGAGGCAACCGGACCCGAACCGCAGCACGACCAGCCACAGCCCACCATGGACGTCAGGGCGGAAGCCCTGGCGCTCATGACCATCGGAAGCGACCTGCGAAGGCTCCTGGCCAGACGGAACAGTGCTGGCGAGCAGCCTTCCGCGGACGAGATCGAGGCGATCAAGTTCGTCAACGAGCGCCTGACACGTCTTCCGTCGGAGCCAGCGGCGCAGCCTGCTGCGAATCGCCCGTCCAGACCGTCGGCGGCCTCGGGTTCCGCGGCGTTCGCGACGGACATTCAATGGCAGGACGAGTTCCTCAACCTCCTCGTGCGGACCGCCAAGAGGGTTAAGCGCTGGCTGGAGGGATCGGACGAGGGGACGAACCGGCTCGACCTGCCGTCCGCCCCCGCGCCGGACGTGCGGCTGCCGTCCGACCTGCCCGATGTGCGGGATCTCGACAGCATCGACCCCCGCAGCGATCTCTACCAACGGACGTGTATCCGGCTGGGGGAACTGCTCGACCAGAGCCCGGCCCTGAAGCAGCTTTCCTCGAACGGCGACCTCGACCACGTGTCGAAGCACCTCCCGCGGCGGGGGAACTCAGGCCCCGGCTCGCCGGCCCTGGCGGGCATCGCGGCCATGCCGTCCCTGCGGGTCGGGGCGGCGTCCGGTCAGAACAGGGAGGCTCGCCGGGCAGAGTCGGGTAGGCCGGCGCACCTGCGGTCCCAGTCGCCGAGGGCACGGTCGGCGCGGCAGTGACCGCGCATCCCTCGACGACTGTCGGACGGGTCGGCCGCTCGTGGTGACTCAGGTCGGGCTGGCGGACGGGAAGTTCGGCGGTGGGCCACCCAGGCCCTGGTACTGGCCGAAGCGGGCCCGAACCTGGGCCACGTAACCCTGGGCCTCGGCCGTGGCGGGAATGCCACCGGCCTCGCGTACGGCGTCCATGCCCTGGTCGTACGCGACAAGCGCCAGGTCGAGCGCGCTGCCGATCGCCTCCTTGCGGTCGATGAGCCCCTGTGCCTCGTCCGCCAGGGCACAGAGGTACCTGGCCTGCGCCATGACCGAGTCTTCCTGGTCGAGGGCGGACGTCTTCTTGTTCTTGTCGGTGTCCTCGCCGTACCGGTCGAAGACGGCCGGTGGCAGCTGCGAGATGCCCAGCTCGCCGTCGGGGCCGACCTTGGCGCCGTCCCACCCCGACTCCACCTGGATCTGCGCCGCGATCACGATCGGGCTGATCGAGGTGCAGACGGCTCCCGCGTCCTCGATCGTGTCGGCCAGGGCCGCGGGGACCTGGGTCCGGTCCAGGGTGCCCTTGCCGTCGCCCTCGAAGGCGGCCAGCGACTCGTCGGCCCGGTCCCAGGCGTCGGCGCTGCTGCCGTTGTCCAGGCCGGTGAACAGGATGATCAGCACGATCAGCGGGAACAGCAGGACGCCGAGCCCGCCGATGATGAGCACCGCCCCGGCGACGACCACGACGGCGGCCGGGCTGATCAGACAGGTCGTGGCTGCCGCGATCGCCGCGCCGACCAGGAGCGCTTGGCTCTTCTGCGAACCACCACCCGCACCCTTCTCACCTGAACCGCTCATGTCTTCTCCCTCGGGTTCGTCGTACCGGAAAAAGTTCGAGCCCGCCTTGAACCGGGGGCAGGGGTCTCCCGTAGAGGCGTCCGTCATCCGGTCCGGGGTCGCCGGTCCAACGGGACGGAACAGCGTGTGGTTCACCCGCGGCGGTCCGAATGTCGCCGGACCGATGGCAACGGACTTCGACAGCGATGCGGACAGGAAGGGGGTGGTGTTCCGGATGGGCGTCTCATCGGCGGTTGGTACGGCACCGCGCGCGCTGCCGGGACCGGCCGACGTTCCGGCGGCCTACGGCACCGTCGCGGCCCCACGGCAGGGTCTTTCCGAGCAGGGATTCGGCTGGATAGCGGCGCACGGCGGTGCCGGGACCACCACGCTCACCGGGCTGCTGGGCGGAATCGACCTGGGCTGCCGCTGGCCGGACGCCGCGCTCCGGGAGCCGGCGAAGGTGCTGCTGGCGGCGCGTACCAACGCCGAGGGCATGCGTGCCGCCGGGCGGGCGCTGAACGCGCTGCGCGAGGGCCGTCACCCGGCCGGTATGCGACTGGTCGCTCTGGTGCTGGTGGCGGACGCGCCCGGTCGGCTCCCCCTTCCGCTCGCGCGCCGGATCCGGGTGCTGCGGTCGATCGCCCCGCTGTACCGGGTGCCCTGGATGCCCACCTGGCGCCTGGGTATCGAGCCCACGCGGGTGCCGAAGGAACTGTTCGGTCTGGCCGATGCCGTCGGTGCCGACCGCGATCGGCCCGGGAGCAAAAGGTGATCCAGTTCGCCGGAGCACCGTACGCCGGGCTGACGCCGCGCCGGGAACAGTTGCCGCCGGTCGCGCCGCTGCCCCAGTACAACCCGCTCGACAGCGGCGGACTGGAGCCCCTGCTCAACCTGCTCGCCTGGAGTGTCACGGCCGCCAGCGTCGCCGGATTGATGATCGTCGGCATCTCGATGGCGCTTCAGCTCAATCGGGGCACGCCCGGCGAGGAGAGCGAACACTTCCGCGGGTTCACCGTCGTCGTGCTCTCCTGCGTTCTCGGCGCCAGCGCCGGGCCGCTGGTGACCTGGTTCGGCGACCTCGGGCTGTGAGCAGGAGATCGCGCCGCTTTCTGTCTGTTTCGGATGAGCCTCGTTTCGGATGAGTCGGGCCCTACCCCTGCGGTCACTTCGGTGGCCCACGCCTCAAGGAGATGCACCCCATGAACCTGATGGACCTTCCGTACACCCTTGCCGCCTCCGTTGTCGTCCGCGTCCCGGAGCTGCCGGGGCCTGTTCGGGGTGTCTTCGACCCCAAGCCGAACGCGCCGGACAAACTGAAGAGCCTCATGGACACTCTGCTTGGTCTGCTCGCCTGGGCCGGGACCGCTGCCGGTGTCGCCGGGGTGTTGATCACCGGGGTCATGATGGCCATCTCGATGAAGCGGGGCGAGAGTTCGGAGCACATGTCCCGGCTCGGCATGGTGCTCGGCGGCTGCATCCTGGTCTCCGGCGCCGGCCCGCTCGCGGACTTCTTCCTCTGACGGCCGACCGACCAGTCAGGCGGGAGGCGCATCGTGTTCGGCAACAGCAGAGGGCGCTCCGGTGAGGATCCGCCGTTCTGGCGGCAGCAGATGTGGATCCTCTCGGTGGCCTTCATCGTGGGTTCCGCGCTGCTCGCCGCCGCCATCGGGTTGACCGGCGGTGGCGGGGCCCCGGCCGGCTCCGCCACGGGGGGCGGGGCGATGACGGCACCGGTCCCGTGCGCCGCCGGGGTACCGGCGGCACCGACGTCGACCCTTCCTCCGGACGACCTGACCTGGCAGGTGCTGGAGAGCGGGAAGCGGATACCGGTCTCGGCGAGCAACGGCCCGAGGTACGCCGACGGGCAGGTGCTGCGGTGCTTCGCGCACACCACGATGGGCGCGGTGCTGGCCGCGCACGTGGTCCCGACCCAACTCGGCGAGCAGGGCTGGCGCGCCACCGTGGCCCAGCAGGTGATCGCGGGCACCGGCCGCGATGTCCTGGCGGGACGCCTCGACTTCGCCACGCCTGGCGCGGGCAGGAGTCACGGCAGCTATGCCGGCTACAGCGTCGTGACGTACTCGCCGCAGGCCGCGTCCGTGCGGTTGCTGGTCAGGACCACGGCCGGGCAGTACGTCGCGACCGTCGTCGAGGTGCGGTGGGATGCCGGCGACTGGAAGGTCCAGCCGTCCCGGGTCGGCGAGGTGCGTACGGCGTCGGAAACGGTCACGGGAAACGCCGGCTTCACGATGTGGAAGAACTGAGAGGGGGGTGACGTGGACTGTGCTCCCGGAGACGCGCTCGGCGGCGGCGGTACGGGCTTCTTCGACTTTCTCGGCGACCCGATCGGGACGCTGATGCGGATCGTGGCGAACATCATCCTCGCCGGTGCGATCAGCATCTTCGGCGAGCTGAGCGAGTCGGTGCCGACCCTCGGTCCCAACTTCAGCGAGGACAACGCCGGTGTTCCGGGGCAGATCAGTGACCAGATCGAATGGGTGGTCACCTACCTGGCGATCGGATCGGTGCTCTTCGCCGCCGCCAAGATGGCGCTCGACCGGCGGGGCGAGGCCGGGCGGGTCGCGATCCAGGGCTTCCTCAGGGTCATCCTGGTCGCGGGCGCCGGTACGACCGTCGCTGCCAATGCCGTGAAGATCTCCGACGACTATTCCGACCACCTCTACCAGAGTGCGGCGCTCAATCTCGTCAAGAGCGTCCCGTGCATCGGCCTGGGCACCACCATGGAGGCTTTCCTCCTGCTGTTTCTCGCCTTCCTGCTGCTGCTCTCGGCGATCGTGCACGTCCTGATGCTCTACATCCGCCTGGGCGTGGTGACCATGCTGCTCGGCACGCTGCCGATGGCGGCTGCCGCGTCCATGACGAACTGGGGCACCGGGTGGTGGCGTAAACACATCGGCTGGCTGATCGCCTGGCTCATCTACAAACCGGCCGTCGGTCTGATCATGTTCTCCGGCTCCGCGATGATCACCGAAGGGAACCGGACCAGTCTGGTCCACATGCGCATCGCCGGTGTCGGCGTGCTGCTGCTGTCCGCGATCGCGATGCCCGCCCTCCTCAAGATCATTGTCCCGGCCACGGCGGCACTCGGCACGGGCGACCCGTCCGGGGCCGCTGCCTCCGCCGTGGTGGGCGGGGTCGCGACCGGGGCGAAGAAAGTCGCCGGCTCCGCCATGTCCTACCAGGGCGGGAGCGCTCCGTCCGGCGCGCGCGGCGCAGGATCCTCCCAGGGTGGAGACGGAGGACAGGGTCCATCCGGTGGACAGGGAACCGGTGGAGCTTCCGGGCCAACGGGTGACCAGGGTCCGCATGGTGCCCAGGGCGCGACGGGTGACGGCGCGAGTACGGGGAGCAGAGCCGTCCCGGTGGCGGGCGTCGTCGCGGGAGCCGCCACCGACGCGGCGCTCGGTGCCGGTCGGCACGGCAGGAACATCCTGACGAGCTCCGTGGAAGGTGCCGACGGCAACGCAGGACACAACCAGTAAGGCTCCGGCCACGGTCGGGGCACGGCGGACCGGACTCCCGCGTGATCGGGGCAGGTCCCGGTGTCAACGGAAGGAACAAGGGCGATGTCGGTGGAATCCGCGATCGAACCCACGTACGGCAACTGGCGGCGACCGCGCCGGGCCGGACTCGGTCCGCTCGGTCTGGTCGGCACGGTCGGTGTCTTCGGCGGCCTGGTCGTGGTGCTGTTCGCGTCGATGATCTCGCTCACGGCGGCGGCGGTGGTCGGCATCCCGATCCTGGCCCTGGTGGCGCCCCTGGCGGTCCGCACCCAGGACGGGCGCAACATGTATCAGCTCCTGACCCTGCGGATCGGCTGGTCACAGCGGAAGTCCCGGGGTGAGCACCTCTACGTCTCGGGCCCACTGTCGGCCCGCCCCGGCGGCCGGTTCCGCCCGCCCGGCCTGCTCACCCGGGTGAGCGCGCTGGAGGGCCGCGACGGCTACGACCGCGCCTTCGGGGTGCTGCACCACAAGGGACGCAACCTCTACACCATCGTGCTGCGGTGCGAGCCGGACGGCGGCTCGCTTGTCGACCCGGACCAGATCGACACCTGGGTGGCGCTCTGGGGCGAGTGGCTGGCCCGGCTCGCCCACGAGCCGGCGCTGCGTGGCGCCTCGGTCGTCGTCGAGACCGCCCCGGACCCGGGGACCCGGTTGGCGAACGAGATCCTGCCCCGCCTCGCCCCGGACGCGCCCGCCGCCGCTCGGGCCGTCATGACGGAGGTGGTCGACCACTACCCGTCCGCCTCGTCCGAGATGAACTCCTACATCACGCTCACGTACGGCGCGGCCGGCGGGCATCGGCGCGATCCCGAGGACGTGGTCGCCGACCTGGCCATCCGGGTGCCGAGCCTGCTGACCGGGCTGGTCAGCGCGGGCGGGGGCGTCGCCGAGCCGTTGAACGCCGAGCAGATCGCCGAGATGGTCCGGGTCGCCTACGACCCGGCCTGCGCCGCCGAGGTGCTCAACGTACGGGCCGCGCACGGCCGTACCGGCCTGGAGTGGGAGGACGCCGGCCCGGTCGTGGCGGTGGAGTCGGTCGACGCGTACCACCACGACTCCGGTGTCTCCCGGACCTGGCTGTTGACGCTCGCGCCCCGGGGCACGGTGCGCGCCAGCGTGCTGCGCACGATGCTGGACGCCTCCGACGGAACCCGGCGCAAACGGGTCGCCCTGCTCTACCGGCCGCTCGATCCGGCGACCTCCGCGCGGATCGTCGAGTCCGACCGGCGTACGGCGCAGTTCATGGCGACGTCCAAGCGTGGCATGGTGCAGGCCCGCGCCAGCGCCGAGATGCGCGCCGCCGAGCAGGCCGCCGCCGAGGAGGCGACCGGGGCGGGGCTGGTGGAGTTCTCGCTGATGCTCACCATCACCGTCGACACCCCCGACCAGCTCGACGACGCCTCGGTGGTCGTCCGCAACATGACCGGTTCCAGCCGGATCGCGATGCGCCCCGCCAACCGCATGCAGGCCGCGGCGTTCAGCTGCACGCTCCCGGTCGGGATCCTGCCCTGGGAGCAGACCCTGCTGCCGCACGAACTCCAGGAGGCGATGTGACCGACATCCGAGCCCGCTCCGCCGGCAGCCAGCGGGCCGGCACCGTGACGCGGGCGGTCGACCTCGGCGCCGGCTGGCCGGCCGGGCACTCCGGCGGTGCGACCGCGCTGACCGGACTCACCGGCGACCCGGCCGACGGTGCCCCGGTGGTCCCCAGCCACAACCCCAGGAAGCGGCCGGCCCCGGCGGAGTCGACGCGCGGTTGGTCGGGCCGGGGCGGTGGCCGGGTCGGCTATCTCGACTCGCCGACGATGTGGCGGGCGACCACCGTACAGGCGTGCGGGCTGTGGCCGTTCT
This sequence comes from Micromonospora sp. NPDC051925, assembly GCF_044548625.1. Classification (NCBI taxonomy): domain Bacteria; kingdom Bacillati; phylum Actinomycetota; class Actinomycetes; order Micromonosporales; family Micromonosporaceae; genus Micromonospora; species Micromonospora sp. NPDC051925. The sequence continues at coordinate 41,819 of NZ_JBIUCH010000029.1, forward strand.
CCGCCGGTTCCGGGGCGCCGATGTCCGGGGTGCCGATCGGGCAGCACCTCTTCACCGGCGCCACGGTCTGCGGCGACCCGCTGTCCTGGTTCACCCGCGCCCGCTACATCTCGAACCCCTCGCTGTTCATGCTCGGCATGCCCGGCCTGGGTAAATCCACGCTGATCAACCGGATGGCGGTCGGGCTGGCCGCCACCGGCGTGGTCCCACTGGTGCTCGGCGACCTCAAGCCCGACTACGCCGACACGGTCCGCGCGCTCGGTGGCCAGGTGATCCCGATCGGGCGCGGGGTCGGCGGCATCAACGTGCTGGACCCGGGGGCGATGGGCATCGCCGCCGAGCGGATCGGCGGCCAGGCGGGCAAGGCGCTCGCCGCCGAGACCCACGGGCGGGTGTTGAACATGGTGGCGGCGCTGCTGACCATCGTGCGGGGTAGGGCGCTGGACGACCACGAGCAGGCGGTGCTCTCCGCCTGCCTGCGTCACCTGCGGGAACGTACGCCGAGTCACCGCGCGGCCCTCCTGCCCGATCTGCTGCGGGTGCTGGAGGAGGGGCCGGACCGGGTCCGTGCGGTGACCCTCGACCGGGGCCAGGAGACCCGGTACCGGGACGCGGTGGACCCGCTGCACCGGTCGCTGCTGGGCATTCTCGACGGGGCGCTGGGGGACACCTTCGGCGCGGAGACCTCCACCCGCATCGACCCCGACGCCCCGGCCGTGTGCATCGACATCTCCCGGATCGGTGAGGCGGACACCCAGCTCACCGCGGCGGCGATGCTCGCGGCCTGGTCCGACGGTCTGGGTACGGTGGCCGCCTCGCACGCCCTGGCCGACGCGGGGTTGGCGCCGCGCCGCTGGTTCTTCACCATCCTCGACGAGTTGTGGCGTCCGTTGCGGGCCGCCTCCGGGATCGTCGACCGGATCGACGCCCTGACGAGGCTCAACCGTTCGCTGGGCCTCGGCGACGCGAAGATCACCCACACCCTCAAGGACGCCGAGGCGCTGGGGAGTGACTCGGACCGGGCGAAGGCGCGCGGCTTCGTGGAGCGGGCCGGGATCGTCGCCTGCGCCGGCCTGCCGATGGCCGAGATGCAGGAGCTGGGCCGGGTGGTGGGCATGTCCCGGCGGGAGATCGAGCTGGTCTCGTCGTGGTCGTCCCCGCCCGGCTGGGCGAGCACCGGCACGAACGAGGAACCCCCCGGTCGCGGCCGGTTCCTGATCAAGGTCGGCGGACGGCCGGGCATCCCGATCCGGGTCACCATCACCGACACCGAGCGGCGACTGCACGACACGAACCTGCGCTGGGCGCAGAACGGGTACGCGCAGGAGCAGGCCGCCGAGCGGGCGGCGGCCCGGATGCTGGCCTTCGAGGCCGAGGCCGAGCTGAGCAACCTGGTCACCCGGCCGGAGCTGGTGACCGACGGCGAGGGGTGGTCGTCGTGAGCGGCTCGCCCGGCGGCCGTCCGCAGGGCGCCGACATGTTCTTCTGGGTCTTCTCCATCGTGGCGCTCGCGAACGCCGCGATCTTCCTGGTGGCCTGGTGCGGCGGCACTCTCGGCGCCGTGGCGACCATGCACGGCTGGCACCCGCCACCGTTGACGCTGGACTCGTACGTCCTGCTGGTCTCCGGGCGGACCGGGGTGCTCTGGCCGGGCGTGTCGCCGATCGCGGTCTACGCCGGCATGCTGGTACTGACCGTGCTGCTCGTCCTGCCCGGCAGCCTTGCCGTCCGTACCGTCATGGAACTGCGCCGACGTGGCAAGGGACTCGCCGGGGCGCACGAGTTGGCGTCGCTGGCACCGGCGGGGATCGCGGCCCGCGCCCGCGAGCTGCGTCCTTCGCTGCAGGGCATCCGGGACCTGCCGCCGGACGAGCGGGGCAACCTCCTCGGCGACCTGATGCCGAACGGGCCCGAACTGCGATCCTCCTACGAGGACGTCGAGCTGGACCTGATGGCGCCGCGCGCCGGCAAGTCGACCGGGATCGCCATCCCCCGGGTCCTCCGGGCCCGCGGAGCGGTGCTGCTCACCTCGAACAAGTCCGACGTGTACTCGGTGACCCGGGCCGAGCGGGAGCGGATCGGCACGGTCTGGACCTTCGACCCGCAGGGCATCGCGCACACCCCCCGCGAGATGTGGTGGAACATGCTCGCCGAGTGCGTGACGATCGAGGGCGCGCGGCGGCTGGCCGGGCACTTCGTGGCCTCGGTCAACGACGACACGGCCAAGAAGGACTTCTGGATCTCGGCCGCGCAGAACACCCTCACGGCGCTCTTCCTGGCCGCCGCAAGGGGCAGGGCCACGGTTTCCGACCTGTTGGGCTGGCTCGCCGACCCGGCCGACCGTACGCCGATCGATCTGCTCCGCGACGCCGGGATGAGCGCGATGGCCGAGCAGTTGCAGGGTACGGTGCGCGGCGCGGTCGAGACCCGGGACGGCATCTACGAGACGGCCCGCCAGTGTGTGGCCTGCCTGCTCGACCCGGAGATCCTCGCCTGGGTGTCGTACGACCCGAACCTGCCGCAGTTCCGCCCGGACCTGCACGTGCTCGGCCGGGACACGCTCTACCTGCTCTCCAAGGACGGCGGCGGTTCGGCGGCCGGGGTGATCGCCGGCATCGCCGACGCCACCCTCCGGGCCGGAGTGGTCGCCGCGGAGCGGATGGGTGGGCGGCTGGACCCGCCGATGACGGCGGTGCTCGACGAGGCGGCGAACGTCTGCCGGATCTCCGACCTGCCCGACCTCTACTCCCACCTCGGCTCGCGGGGGATCAACGTGGTGACGCTGTTGCAGAGCTACCGGCAGGGGTCACGGGTCTGGGGTGACGCGGGGATGGATGCGCTGTGGGGTGCCGCCACGATCAAGTTGCTCGGTGCGGGCCTGGACGACGCCGACTTCGTGGAGAAGATCTCCAAGCTGGTGGGCCAGCACGACGTGAGCACGATCAGTGTCTCGCGCAGCCGCGACGGCTCCTCACGCTCCACCTCGTACCGGCAGGAGAACATCCTGCCACCGGACAGGATCCGCGCACTGCCGAAGGGGACCGCGCTGCTGCTGGCCACCGGCATCCGCCCGGCGGTGATCCGGCTGCGTCCCTGGTACAAGGAGCCCGATGCCGCCCGCATCTCCGCCGCCGCGAAACAGGAGGTCGCCGCGATCACGGAGCGGGCCGCCCGGAAGGCGTTCGACGGTCGTCGGCAGCCCCCGAACCCGTTCGCCGCGCCGTCCGGCCCGGCTCCGTACCGGTGACGGATCGGCGTCGAGAGACTCCAGATTCGACCTTCCGTGGTCACCGTGACGAGTGGCTACGAGGGTTCGGGACGTTTCCGACGACCGCATCAGGCGGGACCGCCGTGGGCGACAGCGGCTGACGGCAACCGGTTGGATCATCGGGCGGGTGAGACACGCGGCTCGGCCAACACCGCACGTAGGCGAGGGTGCATAGGACCATCGTACGAACGGTGGTGCGACTCCAGATCGTCCCAAAGTACGACCGATGGCTGATCGGCTCGGGCGGCCCGTTCGTAGGCCGGGTATGACGTCGCCCGAACCCCGGCCCCGGCTTCCATTCAGTGAAAGCCCCGGTCCCCGCGGCGGACACCGCACGGGATGATGCGATCCCATCGATGCGCGTCGAGGAGGAGGTCGGTCGGATGGCGTTCGCCCGGGACCAGTGGTACGTGGCGGCCCACGGCAGCGAGGTCGGGCGGGATCTGCTCGCCCGCACGGTGCTCGGTGAGCCGCTGGTGCTGTACCGCACCGGCGCCGGGCAGGCGGTGGCGCTGGCCGACCGGTGCGTGCACCGGCGGTTCCCGCTGTCGGAGAGCCGGCTCGACGGCGACACGATCGTCTGCGGCTACCACGGTTTCACCTACGACCCGACCGGCGCCTGTGTCTTCGTACCCGGTCAGCAGCGCATCCCGCGCACCGCGCGGGTCGCCTCGTTCCCGGTGGTGGAGCAGGACTCCTTCGTCTGGGTCTGGATCGGCGACCGGGACCGGGCCGATCCGGCCGCGATTCCCCGCGCGCCCTGGCTGGCCGACCCCCGGTACGCGGTGGTGCGCGGCATGGCCCCGCTGAACGCGCGGTACGGGCTGCTGGTGGACAACCTGATGGACCTGTCCCACGAGACCTACCTGCACGGTGGCTACATCGGCACACCGGAGGTGGCGAACACCCCGATCACCACCGAGGTGGACGAGGACCGGGGCGTCGTCCACGTCAGCCGGCACATGGACGACGCCGAGTGCCCGCCGTTCTACGCGCGTTCGACCGGGATCACGGGACGGATCACCCGGTGGCAGGACATCGAGTACCACCCGCCCTGCCTCTACCTGCTGCACAGCCGGATCGCACCGCAGGGGGTCCTTCCACCCGCCGGGGGCGAGGACACCGAAGCCTTCCATGCCGAGATCGTGTACGCCATCACCCCGTCGACCGAGCACACCACGTACGACTTCTGGGCGGTGGCGCGCGACTTCGCGATCGACGACGAGTCGGTCAGCGAGTACCTCCACCACAGCAACCACACCGTGGTCATGCAGGACGTGGCGGCGCTCGACATCCTGGAGCAGGTGATCGCGGCCGAGCCGGACCGGTACCAGGAACTGAGCATCAACATCGACACCGGCGGCCTGGCCGCCCGGCGGCTGCTGGCCCGCCTGGTCGGGTCGGGGACGGTGGGAGCGCCGCGGTGACCGCCCGAGTCGGCGTGCTCACCGGGGACCGGGTCTACCGGGTCCACTGGGTGCCGGGCACCGACACCCTGCGCGGGATCTGCCACTGCGGCGCCGAGCGGATAGCCGAGGAGCCGGTCGAGCTGTGGGAGTGGCTGCTGGCCCACCCGCAGGACCACCGGGCCACGGCCGTGGCGGCGTCCGGAACGCCGGGGCCGCTGGCGGTGCGGGTGTGACCGCGGACGAACTGGCCGGGACGGAGTTGGCGGTCGCGGGTCGGGAGGAGGTGGCGTCGGAGGTCGTCGCGATCAGCCTGCGCTGTCCGGACGGCGGCGACCTGCCCGAGTGGACGCCGGGCGCGCACGTCGACCTGGAGTTGGGCGCCGGGCTGGTCCGCCAGTACTCGCTCTGCGGCGACCCGGCGGACCGGTCCGCCCTGCGGATCGCGGTGCAGCGCGAGTCGCACGGGCGTGGCGGTTCCCGGCTGGTGCACGATCGGCTCACCGTCGGCGTCACCGTCCGGGTGCGCGGGCCCCGCAACACCTTCCCGCTGCTCGCGGCCCGGCGTTACCTGTTCGTCGCCGGCGGCATCGGGATCACCCCGATCCGGCCGATGGTCGCCGCCGCCGACGCCGCCGGCGCCGACTGGCGACTGGTGTACGGGGGACGCCGCCGCGCCACCATGGCCTTCGCCGCGACCCTGCGGGAGAGCTACGGCGACCGGGTGAGCCTGTACCCGCAGGACGAGACCGGGTTGCTCGACCTGGCCGGGCTGCTGGGCGGGCCCGACACCGGGTTGGTCTACTGCTGCGGGCCGGAGCCGCTGGTCAGGGCGGTGGAGGAGCACTGTCGTGACTGGCCGCCCGGCTGCCTGCACGTGGAGCGCTTCACCCCGACGGGCGACGTCGGCCCGGCGGGGACGGCGATCGAGGTCGAACTCGCGCTCTCCGGGCGGACGGTGACCGTGCCACCGGGCACGTCGATCCTGCGGGCGGTGGAGGAGGCCGGCGTGCCGGTCCTCTCGTCCTGTCGGGAGGGCACCTGCGGCACCTGCGAGACCCCGGTGCTCGCCGGCGTGCCGGAGCATCGTGACACCGTGCTCACCGCGCAGGATCGGGCTGCGGGGGACACCATGCTGATCTGTGTGTCCCGGGCCCGTACGCCCCGGCTCGTCCTGGAGCTGTGACCGGCCGGCGCGGGCGGGGATGATGGCGGGATGCGCGGGCAGCCGGGACGGTCGGTGACGAGCCGGGTGCTGGCACTGCTCGACGCGTTCAGCCCGGCCAGCCCGGCGTTGACCCTGAGTGAGCTGGCCCGTCGCGCCGGGCTGCCGCTGCCCACCGCGCACCGGCGGGCCGCGGAACTCCTCGCGTGGGGAGCGCTGGAGCGCGGCGACGACGGGCGGTACCGGATCGGCCTGCGGCTGTGGGAGGTGGGTTCGCTCGCGCCACGGGGTCTGGGGCTGCGGGAGGTGGCCCTCCCGGTCATGGAGGACCTGTACGAGGTGACGCACGAGAACGTCCAGCTCGCCGTCCGGCAGGATCTCGAACTCGTCTTCATCGAACGGATCGCCGGACGGCACGCGGTGCCCGTACTCACCCGGGTGGGTGGCCGCTTCGCGCTGCACGCCACCGGCGTCGGGCTGGTCCTGCTCGCCCACGCGCCGGCCGAGGTCCAGGAACAGGTGTTGGCCGCGCCCCTGGAGCGCTACACCGACCTGACCGTCACCGACCCGGGGCGGCTGCGCCGCTGCCTCGCCGAGGTGCGCCGGGTCGGGTACGCGGTCAGCGACCGCCAGGTCACCATGGACGCCCTGTCGGTGGCCGCCCCGATCCGCGCCCCGGAGGGGGTGGTGGCGGCGATCTCGTTGGTGGTCGCCCACGACCGGGCGGACCCGGTGGCGCTGGCCCCGTTGGTCCAGGCGGCGGGCCGGGTGGTCTCCCGGGCGCTGGGCAGCAGTGCGCGTCGGTGACCACCCGGGCGGGCGCGATCACCGCTGCGTACGCGACGCCGTGACCGGGCCCCGCCGGTCACCGCCGAGCGGGTGAGGTCACGACGGCACCGCGCCCGCATGCTCGTCGGTGCGGACCCGGTAACCGCTCGCCCCGGTCACCGTCAGTCGGGGAAGGCCAGCCGCCGCAGCAGGTGGGCCAGCCGTTCGTGGTCCTCCGGCGTCACGGCGGCCAGCGAGCCGAGCTCCACGGCGCGGGCGGAGTCCTGGGCGCGGGCGAACAGGGCCCGGCCGGCGTCGGTGGCGACGAGGACGTTGGCGCGGCGGTCGGCGGGGTCGGCGCGCCGCTCGACCAACTGGCGCTTCTCCAGCCCGTCGATGAGGGCGACGACCTGGCTCGGATCGAGACGGAGGAACTCGGCGAGTTCCCGCTGGGTGGGGCGGACGTCGTCGGCGGCCAGGGCGAGCACCGAATAGGAGCGGGCCTTCAACCCGTGCGCGGCGAGGGCGGCGTTCGCCGCCGCGAGGGTGAGCGCGTTGACCCGGGCCAGCAGGAAGCTCAGGTCGTCGGCGAGCACGCTGTCCCGCAGCCGGTCGCGTCCGGTCGACCGGGTCCTTTCGACGGGGGACATGGCGACGATGGTAGCAAGCATCCCAAATAATTGACATTGTCAACGGTTCGTGCTCAGATCGCATCGACGAAAGGAAGTGTGTCAATGTCACTGCACGGCAAGGTCGCCATCGTCACCGGCTCCGGACGGGGTCTCGGGCTCGCCTACGCGCAGGAGCTGGCGCGACGTGGCGCCGCCGTCGTGGTCAACGACATCGACGCCGAGGCCATCGCCGACGCCGTGGCGGCGGTCGGGGCGGCCGGCGGCCGGGCCGTCGCGGTGACCGCGCCGGTCGGCCCGACCGAGACCGCGAAGGAACTCGTCAGCACGGCGGTGGAGCACTTCGGGCGGTTGGACATCCTGGTCACCAACGCCGGCCTCCTGCGCGACACGGTGCTGTGGAAGATGAGCGACGACGACTTCGACACCGTCATCAACGTGCACCTGCGCGGCACGTTCACCACCGTGCGCGAGGCGGTGCAGCACATGCGGCAGGCCGGCGAGGGTGGGCGGATCATCTGCATCGGGTCACCCACCGGTCAGCGGGGCACCTTCGGCCAGACCAACTACGCGGCCGCCAAGGCGGGCATCGTCGGCATGGTCCGTACCTGGGCGATCGAGCTGAAGCGGGCCGGCATCACCGCCAACACCGTGGTCCCGGTCGCCGCGACCGCGATGACCGCCAGCGTCCCCTACTTCGCCGCAGCGGTGCGGGCCGAGGCCAACGGCGAGCCGGTGCCCGCGTTCTTCCGGCACGACCTCGGGTTCGGCACGGCCGACGACGTGGCCGGGCTGGTCGCGTTCCTCGGCTCCGACGCGGCGGCCTCGGTGACCGGGCAGGTGATCGGGGTGGGCGGTGACCGCCTCCAGATCTGGACCCACCCGGAGGCGGCGCTGACCGCGTACCGGGAGGGCGGCTGGACCTACGACGCGCTGAGGGCGGCGTGGCCGGCGACGTTCGCCGGGGCCGCGCAGGGCGTCGGTGAACGCTTCCCGGAACTCCCCGAGGAGTTCCAGCCCGCGGCCCCCTGAGCCCGCCCGACCTGACCCGGCACGCCGCGATCGGCACACCCGCCGACGAGACCGTCCGCCCGACCTGACCCGCCGGACCAGACCAGCCCGACGAAGGTTGCCACCCATGTACCAGCCCGCGATCGACCTCGACACCGTCACGGCGATCGACATGCACGTGCACATCGAGGTCGACGACCACGGTCACGCCTCACTGCCCGAGCCGCTCGTGGCGGCGGTGTCGAGGTACTTCCGGACGGACGGGCCACGGCCCGCGATCGACGCGGTGGCGCAGTACTACCGCGAGCGGAACATGGCCGCCGTCGTCTTCACCGTGGACGCCCGTACGCAGCTGAGACACCCGCCGCTGTCCAGCACCGACATCGCCCGCGCGGCGGCCGGGCACGCCGACGTGCTCATCCCGTTCGGGTCGGTCGACCCGCGCACCGGCGAAGCCGCCCTCGAACTCGCCGCCCGGCTGATCGAGCAGGAGGGGGTACGCGGCTTCAAGTTCCACCCCACCGTGCAGGGCTTCGACCCCAGCCACGACGAGTACGCGCCGCTGTGGGCCCTGATCGAACGGGCCGGGGTGCCGGCGCTCTTCCACACCGGGCAGAGCGGCATCGGCGCGGGCACGCCGGGCGGCTACGGCCTGCGGCTCGGCCTGTCGAACCCGATGCTGCTCGACCCGATCGCGGCCGACTTCCCCGACCTGCAGATCATCATGGCCCACCCGTCGGTGCCCTGGCAGGACGAGGCGCTGTCGGTGGCCACGCACAAGCACAACACCTGGATCGACCTGTCCGGCTGGAGCCCGAAGTACTTCCCGGCCGAGCTGGTGCGCCACGCCAACTCCGTGCTGAAGCGACGGGTGCTCTTCGGCACCGACTACCCGCTGCTCACCCCCGACCGTTGGCTGCGCGACGTGGCGGCCACCGACCTCAAGCCGGACGTGCTCCCGGGCATCCTGAAGGACAACGCGGCCCGGCTGCTGGGCCTGGCCCGGTGACGACGAGAGGAACCGCCATGACGACGACCATCACCTACGACCAGCTCGCCGAGCTCGCCGGCACCGATCTCGGGCGCACCGGGTACCGGACGGTCACCCAGGACCAGGTCAACCTGTTCGCGGACGCCACGGACGACCACCAGTGGATCCACGTCGACGCCGAGCGGGCGAGGACCGGCCCGTTCGGCGCACCGATCGCGCACGGCTTCCTCACCCTGTCGCTGGCGGTCCCGTTCTGGACCGAGCTGCTCGAGGTCAAGGGCGTGTCCACGAAGGTGAACTACGGCCTCGACCGGGTGCGTTTCCCCGCGCCGGTCGTGGTCGGGGCGCGGGTGCGGATGCAGGCCACCGTCGTCGAGGTCGTCGAGGTCCGCGGCGGCTACCAGCTCGTCGTCGACCAGACGATCGAGATCGAGGGGGGCACCAAGCCGGCGGTCGTCGCGCGCGGGTTGTACCGCTTCCACGCCTGAGCCCGGGGGCGTCCGCCGCGCCGGGTGAGCGCACCACCTCCACCCCCAGGAGACTGATGATGCACCAGCACGGAATCGGCGTCTGGGTGGCCAAGCGCCGGCTCAAGTCCCCGGACAGGGTCGCCCTGGTCCACGGCGACGGGGCGACGATGACGTACGGACAGTTCGCCGACGCCGCGGACCGGGTCTCGGCGGTGCTGCGTCAGCGGGGTGTCGGCAAGGGTGACGCCGTCGCCTACCTGGGTGAGAACAGCCCGGAGTTCCTCCAGGTGATGTTCGGGGCGGCGCAGGTCGGTGCCGTCTTCGTGCCGGTCAACACCCGGCTCGCCGCACCCGAGATCGGCTACGTCCTGGCGGACTGCGACGCCCGGGTGCTGATCCACGACCCGGAGTTCGCGACGCCGGTGGCCGCCGCCCTGCCGGCCGCCCGGCCCCCGTACGTCATCGTCACCGCAGAGGGCACCACGGATCTGCCGGGGCTCGCCCGCCTGGCGCGGGCCGTCGACGCCGGGTCCACCGGCCGGACCGACACCGGGCCCGGCGATCCGGCGGCGATCGTCTACACCTCGGGCACGACCGGCCGGGCCAAGGGCGCCGTGCTGACCCACGGGAACCTCACCTGGGTCGCGCTCAACTGTGTGGTCGACTACGACGTCGTCTCGACCGACGTGGCGCTCATGATCTCGCCGCTGTTCCACGTCGCCTCGCTCGGGATGGGTGCCCTGCCCGTCATCCTCAAGGGCGCCACGATGGTCCTCGAGAAGGGTTTCGAGCCGGGCCGCGCGCTCGCGCAGATCGCGCGGCACGGCGTCACCATGCTCAGCGGCGTGCCGACCACCTACCAGCTGATGGCCGACCATCCCGCCTGGGCCTCGACCGACCTGTCGACGCTGGCGAAGCTCACCTGCGGCGGCTCGGCCGTGCCGGCCCGCATCCTGCACGCGTACGAGACGCGGGGTCTGTCGTTCTCGCAGGGGTACGGCATGACCGAGGCGTCTCCGGGTGTGACCGCGCTGCCGCCGCCGATGACCCGTGCCAAGCAGGGCAGCGTCGGCCTGCCGCACTTCTTCACCGACGTGCGGATCACCGACCCGACCGGCGCCGTGCTGCCCGCCGGCGTCGTCGGTGAGATCGAGGTGGCCGGGCCCAACGTCTTTCCCGGCTACCACGGGCGCCCGGAGGCGACCGCGGAGGCTTTCACGGCCGACGGCTGGTTCCGCTCCGGCGACCTGGGTCACCTGGACGCCGACGGCTACCTGCACGTCACCGGCCGGCTCAAGGACATGATCATATCGGGCGGCGAGAACATCTACCCGGCCGAGCTGGAGCTGCTGCTCGGCGAGATCGACGGGGTGCTCTCGGCCGCGGTCATCGGGGTGCCGGACGAGCGCTGGGGGGAGGTGCCGTGGGCGATCGTGACCGTCCGGGAGGGGGCGTCCGTGGACACCGACACCGTCCGGGCGTACCTCGACGGCAGGATCGCGCGCTACAAACTGCCGAAGAACGTGGTCATCGTGGACGAGCTGCCGCGGACCGCGTCGGGGAAGGTGCGGAAGGCCGACCTGCGGGCCCGCTTCGGCGGCTGACGGCTGGCCGGGCCGTGACCAGTTCGGCGAACTCCGCCGAGGACGCCTCGGCCAGCCTCCGGTGCATCCGACGGTAGGTCTCCACCGACCGGTTGGCCGGCCACTGCGCGTCCATGAACTCGGCCGGCAGCCTCGGGTCGGCCCGCAGCAGCGCGAGCCAGTCCGCCACCAGCATCGTCCGTACGGTCAGCGCGCTCGACGCCGTCGTCGTCGCGGCCGGGTCGTCCCAGATGTCGATGAAGGCGAGGTGCTCGCGCCGGATCGCCTCGATGTCCCACGCGGCGCGTACGCTCTCGCCGATCGGGAAGCCGGCGAGTTCGCGGGCGTGGAAGGCGACTACGGCGTGGGGCGCGAGGTCCTGCCGCAGCGGCTCCAACGACCCGGCCAGGTCGACCTCGCCGGGTGCCAGCCAGAGCCCGTCCCGGATCGGCGCGAAGCCCTCCCAGGTGAGGGTCGAACGCAGCCGGTGTCGCAGCATCCGCTGGCCCTCCGGGATCGAGAAGGTGACCAGGGTCCAGCCGCTGCCCTGGGGGTCGAACGGGCGCGGCCCGCGTACCCGGTACGTCGCCTCGCGCAGCACCGCCACCCCGTGCTCGGTCAGCGAGAACAGGGTCTCCCGGCCACTCCTGCTGCGGACGAGCAGGCCGCTGCGGACGAGCCGGTCGAGGGTCGCCCGCGTCGCCGGCGCGGCGACGCCCGCACCCTCCAGCACGGTGATCAGGACGCTCGCCCGGATCGGCCCGGTGGCATCGTCGACCACGTGCTCGCCGAAGAAGGCGAGCAGCAGTTGCTTCGGCTGACGGCTGCCCACAGTCCTCCCCTTCGGCGAGTTCGTCGTCCGCGCGCCGATCACGGCGCGGACTGCGGTGCCACCGTCTGCCCGCGCTTGGCCCGCTGGATCTCGCCGTAGACGTGCGTCCGCAACTCCGTGAAGCGGGGCAGGGCGCGGGTGGTGATCTGGTCGCGCTCCGGCGGCAGATCGATCGTGAGGTCCTCCCGGACCCAGGTCGGCGAGTTGGACAATACTAGAACCCGCTGGCCCAGATACACCGACTCGTCGATGTCGTGGGTGACGAAGAGAATCGAGATGCCGCGGCTGGTGTGCAGCTCGCGGACCAGGTCCTCCAGGTCGGCCCGGGTCTGCGCGTCCACCGCCGCGAACGGTTCGTCCATGATCAGGACCTCGGGCTGGTAGGCGATGGCCCGCGCGATCGCCACGCGTTGCTGCATCCCCCCGGAGAGCTGCCACGGGTGGCTCCGCGCGGCGTGCGCCAGGCCCACCGCCTCGAGCGCGTCGGCGACCAGTGTGTCGCGGTCCGCGCGGGAGAGCTTCTTGTGCCGCAGCGGAAGTTCGACGTTGCCGCGCACCGTCAGCCACGGATAGAGGCTGCGGCCGTACTCCTGGAAGACGACGGCCATGGCCGGGCTGGGGCCCGTCACCGGCGAGCCGTCCATCTCGACCACGCCACCGGTGGGCCGCAGCAGGCCGGCGAGGCACTTCAGGAGGGTGGTCTTGCCGCACCCGGACGGCCCGACGATGCAGACGAGTTCGCCGGCGTCCATCGTGAAGCTGATGTCCCCGATCGCCTCGACGTTCCCCGTGGCGGACTCGTAGACCTTTCGCAGCTGCTCCACCCGCAGCAGGGTGCGCCGGTCAGGCACGGTGGACCTCCCTGATTCCGTGGTACCAGCGCAGGACGCGCCGTTCGACGAGACCGAAAGCGACGGCGAGGAAGACACCGACGAGGCCGAGCAGCAGAATGCCGCTCCACATCTCGGCGATGAGGTAGTTGCGCTGGAAGTAGGCGATCCGGTAGCCGAGCCCGGAGGACGAGGCGAACATCTCGGAGATGACCATCAGGATGAGCGCGACCGAGAGGGCCTGTCGGACCCCGGCCATGATCCGGGGGCTGGCGGCGGGGAGCACGAGGAACCAGAGCCGTTCCCACCAGGTGACCCGGAACGACTGCGCGGTCTGCGTCATGACGCTGTCCGTGGCGCGGACGCCCTCGATCGTGTTCAGCAGGATCGGCCAGACCGCGCCGGAGACGATCACGACGACCTTCATGGTGTCGGTGATGCCGAGCAGCAGCATCACCACCGGGATCAGCACCGGCGGCGGGATGGCCCGGAGGAACTCCAGCAGTGGTTCGAGGAGGTCGCGCAACCATTGGGTCAGGCCGATGACGGTGCCGGCGGCGATGCCGAGCACGATCGACGCGGCGACACCGAGGCCCAGGCGGTAGAGGCTCGGCAGCACGTCCTCGACGAACGCGGGCCCGATCCAGGTGTCCACGAAGGCTTCGGCGATCGTCGTCGGGTCGGGGAAGAACAGGCTCGTCGCCCTCGTCGCCGCCAGGCCCCAGACCACCAGGAGCAGCAGCGGCAGCCCGAGCGCGTGCAGCAGGCCCGCGGCGAGGCGGGAGCCGACCCCCGGGCGGCGGGGGGTGGTGGCGGTCCGGCCGGTGTATGCGGTCACTGCACCTGCTCCCCTCGGACGGACTGGTGCCAGGACAGCGTCCGACGTTCGACGAACCGGAAGACGATGTTCACCGCCAGCCCGAGCAGGCCGGTGACCACGACGAGGGCGTACAGGCCGACGGCGTCTCCGGCGGACCGGGACAGCTCGATCATGCGGCCGAGGCCGGGGTTGCCGATCACCATCTCCGCGGTGATGGCGAGGATGAGCGCGACCGCCGCCGCGAGCCGCAGGCCCGTCATGAGGTACGGCAGGGTGGTCGGCAGCACGAGATGCGTCCACTGCTCGCGGCGACGCAGACCGAAGCTGCGCGCGGTGTCGCGGGCGACCGCGTCGACGTCGGCGACCCCGTAGATCACCTGCACGAACACCTGCCAGAACGAGGCGTAGACGATGATGACCAGGGCGGCCTGCCGCTGGATGCCGAACATCAGCACGGCGAGCGGGATGAGGGCGACCGACGGGATCGGCCGCAGGAACTCGACCATGGTGTGGGTCGTGCGCCGCAGGAACGGCACCAGGCCGACGACGGTGCCGAGGACGACGGCGGCGACCGTCGCCACCGTCAGGCCGATCGCCCAGGACGTCATGGTGCTGCCCAGCCGCCGCCAGAACGCGAGGTCGACGAGCTGCTCGGACAGCCGGGTCAGCACGTCCGTCACGTACGGCAGGTACTGCGGGTCGATCAGACCCAGCGTCGGGATCAACTGCCAGACGGCGAGGAACCCGGCCAGGCCGACGACGCCCAGCGACGCCTTGCGTAGCGCGCGCAGGCGTCGGGTGGTGGTGGGCACGCGCATGTCACCTCCGTGGTGGCGCGGGCGGCGCCGCCCTCCCCGGACCGGGGAGGGCGGGAACGCGCCGGCTACTGCTGGCGGATGAGGCGGTCCAGGTTGGGCTGCTGGTTGAGCACCTTGTACTTCTGCGCGAGTTCCGCGAGCGTCTGCAGGCTCGCCCGGTCGACGTCCCAACCGAACGCCGGCAGCTTGACCGACTCCGCCACCGGCGGCGGCAGTTCGAGGTTGTCCTTGATGGCCTGCCGGACGGCCGCCTCGTTGGCGGGGTCCTCGGCCCAGTCGAGGGTCTTCTTCATCGCCGCCGAGAAGTCCTCGACCAGCTTGGCGTCCTTCTCCGTGCGTTCGAAGGTGGTGATGGTGGTGAGGGTGGCCAGGCCGGGCACGACCGCCTGGTAGGGCGCGACGACGAAGGTGTCGCCACGGCTCTTCAGCTGGGTGACGAAGGGTTCGGGCACCCAGGCGGCGTCGATGTTGCCCGCCTGGAGCTGGGCCGGGGCGTCCGGGAAGGCGACCTCGACGAACTTGATCCTGGAGGGGTCGCCGCCGTCCTTCTCGACCGCCGCCATGATCGTCACATCGCCGGCGGCGCCCAGGCTGTTGACCGCGACCCGCTTGCCCGCGAGGTCGGCGGGCCGCTTGATGCCGGACTTCGCCGAGGCCACCACGGCATTGATGTCGTCGCCGTCGGCGTACGAGGAGGCGTAGTTGCCGATGATGACGACGCCGAGGTTCTGCAGGTCTGCCCGGAACGGGCCGAAGGGCTGGCCGATCGCGAAGTCGATGTCGCCGCTTATCAGCGCCGGGATGGCCTGCGCGCCGCCCTGGGCGGGCAGCACCTCGACCTGGAGGCCGCGCTCGGCGAAGAGGCCCGCCTTGATGCCGCCCCACAGCGCGGCGGTCTCGGTGATGGGCAGCGCCGCGACCCGGACCTTGCGCAGATCGCCCGAGGACTTCTCGGACGGGGTGGACGCGTCGGAGTCGGTACATCCGGTGAGGGCGATCGCGATGACGGCGATCAGCCCGAGAGCCATGACCTTCTTCATTGACGAGGCCCTTCCTGGGCGGGGGTGGTGGGGTGCGTCGAAGCCGGCGGATGCCTCGGATCTGCAGGTGAACCAACCGCTGCGTGGGGGCGCACGCCGCTGTGTTGGGCCATGGTCAGCCACCCTGGCATCGAAAGTCAAGAATTTCTGACGCCCGTCATGAATAAGTTGAACAACGCTCCGCCGTGGTGGCGTCGCTCCCCGCCGACACCCGGGCAGGAGGGAACGTCGCGCGGCGTCCACCCGGGTGGCTGCGCTCTCGCCGGGGCGTGCCGGGGCCGGTCAGACCTCGGGCAGACCCACGTAGTTCTCGGCCAGGCTCGTGGCGTAGGCCGGGGAGCTGGCGACATATCTCAACGTGGCGGTCTGCAGCTTCGTCTCGTACGGGTCGTCGTGCTCCAGCCGGTGCAGCATGGAGGTCATCCACCAGGAGAAGTGCTGGGCCCGCCAGACCCGGCGCAGCGCCGTGGCCGAGTAGGCCCCGAGCAGATCGGTGCGCCCCGAGCCGTACCACGCGGCGAAGGCGTCCCCGAGCAGCGCGACGTCGGCGAGGGCCAGGTTCATGCCCTTCGCGCCGGTCGGCGGGACGATGTGCACGGCGTCCCCGGCCAGGAACAGCCGTTCCCACTGCATCGGCTCGACCACGAAGCTGCGCATCGGGGTGATGGACTTCTCCAGGATCGGTCCCTCGTGGAGCGACCAGCCCGGCACCGTCTCCAGCCGGGTCCGCAGCTCCGCCCAGATCCGCTCGTCCGGCCAGCCGGCGAGGTCCTCGTCGGGGGCGACCTGGAGGTAGAGCCGGGAGATCTCGGGCGAGCGCATGCTGTAGAGGGCGAAGCCCCGGTCGTGGTGGGCGTAGACGAGTTCGTCCACCGCGGGCGCGGCGGCGGCGAGGACGCCCAGCCAGGCGAACGGGTACGTCCGCTCGTAGCTGGTCAGCACCCCCTCGGGCACCGCGCCCCGGCTCACCCCGTGGAACCCGTCGCAACCGGCCACGAAGTCGCAGCGCAGCTCCTCCTCGCGCCCGTCGCGTCGGAAGTGGACGACCGGCGAGTCCGAGTCGAGACCGTCCAGACGTACGGCGTCGGCCTCGAAGAGGACCGCACCACCGGCCGCGAGCCGGGCGGCGATCAGGTCCTTGACCACCTCCTGCTGCCCGTAGACGGTGATCGCCCGCCCGGTCAGCTCCGTCATCGGCACCCGGTGCGACTCCCCGGCGAAGCGCAGCTCGATGCCCTCGTGCCGCAGCCCCTCCCGGCGCAGCCGCGCGCCGAGGCCGGTGCGGCAGAGCAGGTCGACCGAGCCCTGTTCGAGGACCCCCGCCCGGACCCGGTGCTCGACGTGGTCGCGGCTGCGGCTCTCCAGCACCACCGACTCGATGCCGTGCAGGTGCAACAGGTGCGACAGCATGAGTCCCGCCGGCCCGGCGCCGACGATGCCGACCTGGGTACGCATCCGGCCCCTCCTCTCTCTCCCGATGTCGGAACGGGTACCGCGCTCGAAGAGGTTTCCGGAGTGTTCGCTCACCGAACGGGTGTTCTCTTGTGGAACGTTGACACGGGGTCCGGCTCACGTCAACGCCCGGTCCTGGCCGCCGTGCGTCGCGGTTCGAGCCGGACGAACCCGTCGTTGACGGATGCCGTTCCCCGCCGTACGTTCGAGAAGAGCACGGAAGTCCGCATGGCGAACATCCCGTGATGCCCAGGTTCCGCAGGAGGCGGGGAGGCTGATGGCGAAGCTCGTCTCGCTGGCCGACGGCGTGGCGGACCTGGTCCGTGACGGCGACGTGGTGGCCCTGGAAGGGTTCACCCATCTCATCCCGTTCGCCGCCGGCCACGAGATCATCCGTCAGGGCCGGCGGGAGCTGACCCTGGTGCGGATGACGCCCGACGTCATCTACGACCAGCTCATCGGCGCGGGGTGTGCCCGTCGCCTGGTCTTCTCCTGGGGCGGCAACCCGGGTGTGGGGTCGCTGCACCGCTTCCGGGACGCCGTGCAGCACGCCTGGCCGGGTCCGCTCGAGCTGGAGGAGCACAGCCACGCCGGGATGGCCAACCGCTACGTGGCCGGGGCGTCCGGGCTGCCGTTCGCCGTCCTGCGCGGCTACACCGGCACCGACCTGCCCCGGCACACGGCCAACATCCGGCCCGTCACCTGCCCCTTCACCGGCGAGGGCCTCACCGCCGTCGCCGCCCTGCGTCCGGACGTGACAGTGGTGCACGCGCAGCGCGCCGACCGGGCCGGCAACGTGCAGATGTGGGGCATCACCGGGGTGCAGAAGGAGGCGGTGCTCGCCGCCCGCCGATCGCTGGTCACCGTCGAGGAGATCGTGGACGAGCTGACGCCCGTACCCGGGCAGGTCGTGCTGCCCGGCTGGGCGGTCAGCGCGGTGGCCGAGGTGCCCGGTGGCGCGCACCCCTCGTACGCGCAGGGCTACTCGGTCCGGGACAACGACTTCTACCGGGCCTGGGACGCCGTCAGCCGGGACCGCGACACCTTCCGCGCCTGGCTGGACCAGCACGTGCACCGGGCCGGGGCGGCGGTGTGAACGAGCGGTTCACCGGGCGTGGCGGCGTGCCGTCCCCGATCGGCAGCCGGCGACGCGGAGTGCCGGCGTGAGCGACCCGAACGCGACGGCGGACTGGACCGCGGACGAGATGATGACCGTCGCCGCCGCGCGGCAACTACGCGACGGCACCGCCTGTTTCGTCGGGATCGGGTTGCCCAGCACCGCGGCGAACCTCGCTCGGGCCACCGACGCCCCGAACCTGGTGCTCGTCTACGAATCCGGCTGCCTCGGCGCGAAGCCGGACCGGCTCCCGCTGTCCATCGGGGACGGCATCCTCGCCGACACGGCCGACGCGGTGGTGTCGGTGCCCGAGGTGTTCAACTACTGGCTCCAGCCCGGCCGGATCGACGTGGGTTTCCTCGGTGCCGCGCAGCTCGACCGGTACGGCAACCTCAACACCACGGTCGTCGGCGGCGACTACGACGCCCCGGAGGTCCGCCTGCCCGGTGCCGGTGGCGCCCCGGAGATCGCCGCCTCCTGCGGCGAGGTCGTGGTGATCGTCCGGCAGAACCTCCGGACGTTCACCGAACGGGTCGACTTCGTCACCTCGGTCGGGTACGGGGCGGGCCCGGGCGACCGGGAGCGGCTGGGCCTGCGGGGCGGAGGTCCCCGACTGGTGATCACCGACCTCGGCGTCCTCGAACCCGATCCGGTCAGCTGCGAGCTCACGCTGACCCGCCTGCATCCCGGCGTGACGCGGGAGCAGGCGCGGGCGGCCACCGGCTGGGACCTCGCCGTCGCGGAGCGGCTGACCACGGGTGAGCCGCCGACGGCCCAGGAACTCGCGGTGCTGCGGGCGTTGGAGGCGACGAAGCACGGTGAGCCGCGGTGAGCCGCGCCGGCCAACTGCCCGGTGCGGTCCGGACCGGTTCGCACCGCGTCGGCGGGCGAGGGCTCGCCGCGATCCGCACCCCGGTCGGTCGGCGGCCGGCGGTGACGCCGGACGGCTGACGGGAGAGGACCATGACCCAGGACACCGCCCACCACGCCGGCAGCGCGCTGGTGCTGCCGGCGTACCGGCGCGACGACGTCGACGCCCATCCACCGCTGCTCAGTCCCGGCTACCGGTCGACCGTGGCGCGGGTGCCGCAGCAACCGCTGATCCACCTGCCACAGCGGTTGACCGAGGTGACCGGGCCGCTGCTGGGCCACGGCCGGATCGGCGACCTCGACCACGACCTGACCCGCCAGCACGACGGACCGCCGCAGGGACAGCGGATCATCGTGCACGGCCGGGTCCGCGACGGCGACGGCCGCCCGGTGCCCCACACGCTGGTCGAGATCTGGCAGGCCAACGCCGCCGGACGGTACCGCCACGCGAGCGACACCTGGCCGGCGCCGCTCGACCCCCACTTCGACGGGGTGGGCCGGACGCTCACCGACGACCAGGGGCGTTACCGGTTCGTCACCGTGCGACCCGGTGCCTACCCCTGGCGAAACCACGACAACGCCTGGCGGCCGGCGCACATCCACTTCTCGCTCTTCGGCCGCGCGTTCACCCAGCGGCTGGTGACGCAGATGTACTTCCCGGACGACCCGCTCTTCTCCCAGGATCCGATCTTCAACTCGGTCCGCGACCCGAGGGCCCGGGAGCGGATGATCGCCCGGTACGACCACGCCACCACCATGCCGCAGTGGGCGCTGGCGTACGAGTTCGACATCGTGCTGCGGGGCCGGGAGAACACCCCCTTCGAGGACGAGGACGACGATGAGTGAGCGGTGGGACGTCACCCCCGCGCAGACCGTCGGGCCGTACCTGCACATCGGCCTGCACTGGCCCGACGGCCCGTACGTCGTGCCCGAGGGCACGCCGGGTGCGTTCTGGGTCCGTGGCCGGATCTTCGACGGCACCGGAGCACCGGTGGTCGACGCGCTGGTGGAGAGCTGGCAGGCCGACCCGGACGGCCGGTTCGACCATCCGGACGACCCGCGTGGGGCCCGGCCGCCCGTGTTGCCGGGCTTCCGGGGATTCGGGCGCAGCGAGACCGACGAGCAGGGGTGGTACCGGCTGTTGACCGTCAAACCAGGATCGTTGCCCGACCCGGACGGCGGCACCGAGGCGCCCCACCTGACCCTGTCGGTCCTCGGACGGGGGCTGCTGCACCGCCTGGTCACCCGGCTCTACTTCCCCGACGAACCGGCGGCGAACGCCGTCGACCCGGTGCTGCGCGGTGTCGACGCCGACCGCCGCGACACGCTGCTGGCCAGTCCCACGCCGGACGGACTCCGCTTCGACATCCGCCTGCAGGGTGACCGTGAGACCGTCTTCTTCGCCGTCTGACGGCCTGCTCGGCGGCCTGTCCGGTGCCCCGGACGTCGACGCGGAACTCGGCGACCCGGCCCTGCTGCGGGCGATGCTCGACGTGGAGGCCGCGCTCGCGCGGGCCGGGGCGGACGCCGGCCTCCTGCCCGCACCGGCGGCCGACGCGATCGTCGCGCAGTGCCGCGCCGAGCGGTACGACCCGGTGACGCTCGGCCGGGCCGCCGAGGCCGCCGGCAACCCGGTCGTCCCGCTCGTGCGCGAGTTGACCGCCGCCGTGCCCGAGCACGCCCGGCCCTGGGTGCATGTCGGGGCGACCAGCCAGGACATCCTGGACACCGCGCTGGTCCTGATGGCCGTGCGGGCGCTCGGGCCGCTGCTGCGTCATCTCGACACCGCCGTCGATGCCGCCGCCCGGCTCGCCGACACCCACCGGGACACCGTGATGGTCGCCCGGACCCTCGGGCAACAGGCGGCACCCACCACGTTCGGGCTCAGGGCCGCAGGCTGGTTGACCGGTCTGGCGCAGGCCCGGGACCGGCTGCGACAGGCGGGTGCCGCACAACCCGCGCAACTCGGCGGCGCGGTCGGCACCCTGGCCGCGTACGGCCCGGCCGGCCCGGAGGTCGTCGAGCGGTTCGCGGCGCACCTGTGTCTGCCCGCCAGTCCGCTGCCCTGGCACACCCGCCGGCAGCCCCGGCTCGACCTGGCCGCCGCCCTCGGCGGGCTCCTCGCCGCTGCCGGCAAGATCGCGCTCGACGTCGGGCTGCTCGCCCAGACCGAGGTCGGCGAGGTCGCCGAGGGCGGCACCGGGCGGGGCGGCTCCTCGGCCATGCCGCACAAGCGCAACCCGGTGGACTCGATCCTCGTCACCGCTGCGGCGCGACGCGGTCCGGGTCTCGTGGCCACCCTGTTCGCGGTGGCGGTCCAGGAGCACGAGCGGGCCGCCGGCGCCTGGCACGCCGAGTGGGAGCCCCTGCTCGATCTGCTGCACGTGGCCGGCGGCGCCGCCGGCCGGTCCGCCCGGATGCTGGCCGGGTTGCAGGTCCGCCCGCAGCGGATGCGGGAGAACCTCGACGCGACCGGCGGGCTCGTGCTCGCCGAGGCCGTCGCCGCGCGGCTGGCGTCCGCCGTCGGTCGCAGCGCGGCGCACGACCTGGTCACCCGGGCCGCCGCCGAACCGTCGTTCCGGGCCGCCCTGCTCGCCGATCCCGAGATCCGCGCCCACCTGTCCGAGCGGGAGGTCGACGAGGCGCTCGACCCGTACCGCTGGCTCGGGTCGGCCGGTCTGTTCGTCGACCGTGCGTTGGCCGCCGTTCGGGGAGCGCGCCCGTGACCTCCCGGTTGCATCTCACCGTCGACGGCCCGGCCGCCGCGCCAGCGCTGCTGCTCGGCAGTTCCCTCGGCACCGCCGCGGCGATGTGGGAACCACAGGTCCCGGTGCTCGCCGAACGGTTCCGGGTCATCCGGTACGACCACCTGGGCCATGGCCGCTCGGCGGTGCCGGCCGGGCCGTACACGCTGGACCTGCTGGGCCGGGAGTTGCTGCGGACGCTGGACGACCTCGGTGTGCCGTGGGTCCACTACGCGGGGCTGTCCCTCGGCGGCATGGTCGGCATGTGGCTCGCCGCGCACGCGCCCGACCGGGTACGGCGACTGGCGTTGCTGTGCACGTCGGCGTCGCTCGGCCCGCCCGAGCAGTGGCGGGAGCGGGCGGCGACGGTACGGGCCGCCGGTCTGCCGGGGATCGCCGACGCGGTGGTGGCCCGCTGGTTCACGCCGGCGTTCGCCGCGACCCGACCGGAGGTGGTCGCCGCCCACCGCGCCATGCTGACCGCGACCGCCCCGGCCGGCTACGCCGCCTGCTGCGAGGCGATCGCCGCGATGGACCTGCGCCCCGACCTCGGCCGGATCGGCACGCCGACGCTTGTCGTCGCGGGCGCGGACGACCCGGCCACGCCGGTGGCGCACGCCCGGGAGATCGTCGGTCGGATCCCCGGGGCGCGGCTGGTCGTGGTCGGTGCGGCGGCGCACCTGGCCAACGTCGAGCAGCCCGAACAGGTGTGCCGACTCCTGCGGGAGCACTTCGAGGAACCGGGATGACCGATGAACGACCACGAGCGGCACGAGGCGGGCATGACGGTACGCCGGCAGGTGCTGGGTGACCCGCACGTCGACCGCGCGATAGCCGGCACGGACGAGTTCACCGCCGACTTCCAGGACTTCATCACCCGCTACGCCTGGGGGGAGGTGTGGAGCCGTCCGGGCCTCGACCGGCGTACCCGTAGTTGCATCACCCTCGCCGTGCTCGCCACCCTGCACCACGACGAGGAGCTGGCGATGCATGTCCGCGCCGCGCTGCGCAACGGCCTGAGCGCGCAGGAGGTGGCGGAGGTCCTGCTCCAGGTCGGCGTCTACGCTGGCGTACCGGCGGCGAACCGGGCGTTCAAGGTGGCCCGGGAGGCACTGCGGCAGGAGGCTGGGTGAGGGTGGGCGAGGAGGCGGCGCGATCGCCGGAGTTCGTGCAGTCGCTGGAGCGCGGACTCGCGGTGATCCGGGCGTTCGACGCCGAACATCCGCAACTCACGCTCAGCGAGGTGGCGAGGAGGACCGGGCTGACCCGGGCCGCGGCACGCCGGTTCCTGCTCACCCTGGTCGAGCTGGGTTACGTGCACACCGACGGCCGGCTCTTCTCGCTGCGGGCGCGGATCCTCGAGCTCGGCTACGCGTACCTGTCGAGCCTGAGCCTGCCCGAGGTCGCGCAGCGGCACATGGAGGCGCTTGTCGCACAGGTGCACGAGTCCTGTTCGGTGTCGGTGCTCGACGGCGACGAGGTGGTCTACGTCGCCCGCGTGCCCACCAAGCGGATCATGACGGTGGGGATCAGCGTCGGCACCCGGTTCCCCGCGTATGCCACGTCCATGGGCCGGGTGCTGCTCGCCGCCCAACCAGCGGACTGGTTGGACGGCTATCTCGCCACCGCGCAGCTGCGGCCGTTGACCCGGCGCACCGTCACCGACCCGACGAAGCTGCGCACCGTCCTGACGAGGATCGCCGCCCAGGGGTACGCGATCGTGGACCAGGAGTTGGAGGAGGGGCTGCGCTCCCTGGCCGCGCCGATCCACGGGGAGAACGGATCGGTGATCGCCGCGGTGAACCTGTCCGCGCACGCCACCCGAGGGTCCTTCGAGACGATCCGTCGGGAGCTGCTCCCGCCGCTGCTGGCCGCCGCGAAGCGGATCGAGGAGGACATCCGCGGGTCGGCCTGACCCGGATGATCTTCGGCGCGCGGCCCGTGGGGGTCGTCGTGCCTAACCGTGGGTGACCCGATAGAGGCGGTCCGCCGGGTCGACGACGGCGGACAGCAGCGCGCCGGGCACGTGTGCCGGATTGTCGGCGCAGGTCGTTTCTGCCTCGAAGGTGGCGAAGCCTGGTCCGCTGATGCGCAGGCGCAGCACGAGCCCGGGATCTTCCCCGCCGAGATGGTCCGCCACGGTGAGGATCTCTGCGGTGGCGGCGACTCCGGCGGCGGCGAGCTGACGCGCGTCACGGCGGGAGCGGGTGACCAGGCGCCAGCCGAAGAGGCCGAAACCGGTGCCGACGATCGTCAGGAACACCCCGCCGGCGACCAGGCCCCAGAAGTCCTCGGGCGACGCCTGCGGGTTCCCTGCCACGGCGGCGACGAGCAGGACCGGCCCGGGTAGACAGATGGCCAGGAAGAGCAGCCGGCAGAGCAGCGCGCCCACCGGACCGATACGCGCTTCCGCCTCCCGGGGTGCTCTCGTCATCCCGGCACCCTAGCGGGCTGGCCGGAGCTGGGAATCGAGAAGGACGACAGCACCCATTCCCCGGTCCATTCCGGCGGGTGGGCGCCGAAGTCCAGGAAGTGCCGCATTCGGGAACGATGCCGGGCGATCGCCTGGGACGTGAGGTGATGGACCGGCGGCCGTGCGTTTCCGCGCGTCGCGATGAGACCACGCTTGACCAGCCGGGACAATGCGGCGCGGGCACTGGAATCGCTCACCCCGAACTCACATCAGACTCTCTCACCACCGGGCTCACGACGCCGACGGTCCGGAGGGCCACGTCTCAGGGGAGGTCGAGGAGACCCACGGTCTGACCACCGCTCCGCTCACCGGTCGGTCGGAACCCCAGCCGGAGGTGGAAGCCCTCCGGAAGCCGTGTGGGCCGTCTTCCGCGCAGCGGCTACCACCTCGATGGCTGTCGAAGCGCTGTCGGGCCCACGGGGCCCCGCCGGGGCCGTGACATGATGACGTCATGGGCAAGCAGCAGGATGTCGGCGGGTCGGATCGTCACCGTGGGTCAGGCACCGCAGTGGGTGATGCGACGGGCGTGGACGCGCGGCTCGCCCTCGCGCAGGACCCCACCACGACCCAGCTGACCCTCATCGACCTGGCCTCCGACCCGTCGGCGGTGGTCCGTAAGGCGGTCGCCACCCGGACCGACGCGCCCGCGCAGGCACTGCGGCCGCTGACCCGGGACCATGATCGTCATGTTCGGGAGGCCGTGGCGCGGAACCCCTCGACCTCGATAGCCAACCTCCTGCGACTGGTCAGGGACGCCGACCGGTGGGTCCGCTGGGCGGTCGCCGGCAACCCGGCCTGCGACGCGTCGGTGCGCCGGGTGATGGCGGAGACCCCGGACAAGGAGCTTCGCGGTCTCCTCGCGGAGACGCGCGAGCTGGAGCCCGAACTGGCCGCCCGGCTGGTCGAGGACGTCTCACCCGAGGTACGGGAGCGGCTCGCCACCCACACCCACGATCCCGACGTGATCACCGCCCTGCTGGCCGATCGCACGGTGCGCGTCCGCAAGGGGGTCGCCCGCAACCCACGGACCACCGCCGCGCAGCGCCGCGCACTCGCCCAGGATCCCGTGGTGGACGTCCGCGCCGCGCTGGTGCTCGCGGTCGAGCTGGACGAGGCGGATCTGCGCCGTCTGGTCGACGACCGGTCGGTGCAGGTGCGGATGGCGTTGGCGACGTCGGAGGTCGTCCCGCCGCACATCCGGCAGGCGCTCGCCGACGACCCCGACGAGATGGTGGCCAACGCGGCGCGCGAGTTCCGCCCCGGATCGGGCACCTCCCCGGTGGTACGGGCGCCGCGGGTCGGCCACCGGGCTTCCGGGACCGGCCGTGGCCGGCCGGGCGACGCCCGGCGCTGAGGTCGGCCCGCACCGACGATCTCGACCGAGCCTGCCCGGGAAGGGGCCGTTCGGCTCCGCCTACGAGGGCCGGGTCGTTGATCCTTGCTCCGGCCCGGCGGGTCGGGAACGTGGTTCGCCGCCGGCTCGTCCGGCGGTCCCCGGAGCCGTTTCGGCCCGCCTGCCCTTCTGCCCGCCTGCCCTTCTGCCCGCCTGCCGTTTCGGCCCCGCCTGCGTTTCGGCCCCGCCTGTCCGTCCGGCCGCCGCGCAGGCGACCGCATCGTGACGCGAGCGCGGGACACGCGATTCCCCGGGCTTCGAAACGGCGGCGACGCCCGACCGGAACCGGCCTGCAAGAATGTCGAGCGACCTCTCTCCATTTCCCTGGTACGACTGTGAGTCGAGCTTTCTCGCGTATTTCACTCCTCGCGCGGTGATGCCTTGGTGGCGATTACGTATTGGTTCCGACGCCACTTTTCCGGCCGACCGGAGCGGGCATTCAATGGCGGTCGACCGAATTTCGCGATTGCGCTGTCGGCTGGCGTACGGAATGGGAGTTCCGTCTCGGGGCCGTCGCCGTGTCGCGGCGTCCGGGCGAGCCGGCCGACCGTGGGTGGCCGCGGGCTGTCGTGCCCCGGGTGGGCCGTCCTCCGGCGCGGCCGCACGAATGCCGCCCGGGGCAACGATTCGTCAAGGCAACCACGTGCCGATCTAGAAATTGCTGGAGGCAACCGTCAAGCTTCTTGACGGTGGGCCGTCTGCCGGAATGTTAATCGATGTCCATAGATAGATCTGGAAGTTTTTCCAGTTCGGCACGGGCATGACCGAAATGTTGCGTTACGTGTTAACGGTGGTGGTTGTCCTTCTTGGGACCTGGTCAGCGCTTTGGGCGCGTCCTCGCCGATTGGTGCTGGTGGGCGCTTCGCCGGATGATCCTGCTTCTGGGGTAACTGAGGTGGATGCTGACCTCGGCTCGATTCCGTGATTTACCGAAGCCATTCTGTGAACCGAAAGTGATCGTCCCAGGTCAGTGCCATTCTCAGCATTCATCCAGCTAGTTTTATGTATGTGACCCACGTCACACTTGAGCTTCCTTTTTCCGGCTCGTCCAAGGTCCACACGCAGGCGATCCGGCTTGTTAGCGCTCTCATTTCCTGGCCGTCATCGATCCTGTCCATTGACCTTGCGGAACGTGGAAACGTACTCTCGTGGCAATCCCACTTCCGCATTGGACGGTTGCTTTCTCGGCTGACGACTGATCGGAGCAGGTCCATGTTCGACGTAATCGTTGTCGGTGCACGCTGCGCGGGTTCGCCGGTGGCAATGCTATTGGCCCGGCAGGGGCACCGGGTTCTGCTGGTCGACCGCTCCTCGTTTCCGAGCGATGCGGTGTCGACCCACTACATCCATCAGGCCGGGCTGTCCCGCCTCCAGGCATGGGGACTGCTCGACGAGGTGATCGGCGCTAAGACGCCGGCCATCCGGAAGATGAACTACGTCAACCACGGCATTCCGCTGATCGGGTTCGCCGATCCCATCGACGGGATCGACGCGGTCTACTGTCCGCGCCGGGTCGTGCTCGACGAGATCCTGGTCAACGCCGCCCGCCGTGCCGGCGTCGAGGTCCTGGAGCAGTTCACCGTCTCCGACCTGGTGTTCTCCGAGGGGCGGGTGGTCGGCATCCGGGGCCGGGAGGGCGACGGGCCGGAGCAGGAGTTCCGGTCCACCGTGGTGGTGGGCGCCGACGGCTTCCACTCGACGGTCGCCCGCAAGGTCGGCGCGGAGCTCTACAACGTGCGGCCCGCCGCCGGGTTCACCTACTACTCCTACTACAGCGGCCTGGACTGGGGCCTGCACCACAAGACCGGCTTCCACGAGCAGTGGTTCGGCACCTGGCCGACCAACGGCGACGTCAACATGGTCGCCGTCATCTGCACCCGTCGGCAGCTCAAGGAGTTCCGCCAGGACCCCGAGGCGCGCTTCCTGGCGGTCTTCGACGACGTCGAGCCGGAGATGGGCGTGCAGCTGCGCGAGCAGGGCCGGCGCGAGGAACCGCTGCGGCCGATGCGGTACCCGGACAACTACTACCGCCGCTCGCACGGCCCCGGCTGGGCGTTGGTGGGCGACGCCGGCTACCACAAGGACCCCATCACCGGGTGGGGCATGACCGACGCCTTCGTGCACGGCGAACTGCTCGCCGACCGCATCCACGAGGCGCTCTCGGGTGAGCGGACCATGGACGACGCCCTCGCCGACTACGTCAAGGTGCGCGACGAGGAAAGCGCCCCGGTCTACGACTACACCACGGCGATGGCCGAGCTGACCCTCGACCCGTACCTGGAGGCGGTGCTCGGGGCGATCAGCACCAGCCAGGAGTGGACCACCAAGATGCTCGGCATGATCGCCGGCGGGGTCGAGGGGCACGAACTGTTCGCCCCCGACAACCTGGACCGGATCTACGACGACGCCGGCGTACCCGAGCACAAGCGGATCTACGAACCGTCCTGATCGGCGTGAGGCCGCGCGGGCAGGCGCGGCACGGCGGTGGGGGACATCCCGGTCCTCCGCCGTTCGTTCGTTGCACTTGATCCCTGGAGGAGGCAAGCAGATGACGCGCGCGTCCAGCATGTTCGATCTCATCGGCCAACAGGACGACCAGCGGCCCTACTACGACACCGGCGGCCGTGGCCGGTCCCACGCGTTCTACACCGGCGAGGAGCAGCACCAGCGGGAGCTGGAACGGATCTACCGTCGCCGCTGGCTGCCGGTGGACCACGTCTCCCGGTTCAGGGAGAAGGGCGCCTACGCGACCCTGACCATCGGCACCGGCTCGGTCCTGATCATCAACGGCGACAACGGCATCCAGGCGTACCACAACTACTGCCGCCACCGTGGCTACCGGCTGGTGGAGGAGGCCGCCGGCAAGCGGCAGAGCATCGTCTGCATCTACCACTGCTGGGTCTACGACCGCAACGGCAAGCTGAAGAGCTTCAACGGCACGTACTTCGACCACTTCTTCGACAAGGAGAAGAACGGTCTGCTGCCGGTGCGTACCGAGGTCCGGTTCGGGGTCGTCTTCATCACCTTCTCCGACGACGCGCCCGACCTCGACGCCTCCCTCGGGGAGTTCGGCGAGTTCGCCCGGGTCTACGAGCTGGCCGACCTCCAGTGCATGCAGGCCAAGGACTACCCGGTCGCCTCCAACTGGAAGCTCGTGGCGCACAACGTCAACGAGAGCCTGCACTTCCCGACGGCGCACAAGGACCTGCACCGGATCACCGATTTCGACGACGCGGGAACGTACGAGCTCAAGGGCGACATCGTCGGCGCGTGGCAGGTCATCCGGGACAAGTACAACTCGGTCTCGATGACCGGGCGCAGCCAGCGGGCACCCATGCCGCTGGTCCCGGACGCCGACCTCAAGAAGATCAACTGGATCACCATCCTGCCGAACCTGCTCTTCGGCTTCACCGCCGACTACGTGATGATGCAGTGGGTCTGGCCGGAGAGCCCGAGCACCTGCTACGTGCGGCACTTCTGGCTGTTCCACCCCTCCGAGACGGCCAAGAGCGACTTCTCGCACGAGGCCGTCTTCGCGCTCTGGGACAAGGCCAACTACGAGGACTGGGAGATGTGCGAGCGGACCCACCGCGGCCTGTCCAACCCGCTCTGGTCGCCCGGCCAGCTCTCGCTGGACGAGGAGGTCGTCTCCCAGATCGACGCCTGGGTGGCGCGCGAGACGGCCGATCCCGTCGACACCGAGGGATGACGGCCGTGGTCAACTGCTTCCTCATCGGCGGCACCCGGGTCCTCGCCCGCTGCGCCGACCAA
The DNA here is from genome assembly GCF_044548625.1 of Micromonospora sp. NPDC051925. NCBI lineage: Bacteria > Bacillati > Actinomycetota > Actinomycetes > Micromonosporales > Micromonosporaceae > Micromonospora > Micromonospora sp. NPDC051925. The sequence continues at coordinate 71,270 of NZ_JBIUCH010000029.1, forward strand.
CTCGTCGAGGCCGGGGTACGGATCGAGGGCGTCTTCACCGACGAACCGGTCGCCACCGCCTGGGCGGTCGAGCACGGCGTCCCCGTGCTCGACCCGCACGCCGACCTCGCCGCCGCGCTCACCGCCACCGAGGTCGACTACCTGTTCAGCATCGTCAACTTCCGCATCCTGTCCGGCGCGGTGCTGGCGCTGCCGCGGGTGGCCGCGGTCAACTTCCACGACGGCCCGCTGCCCCGCTACTCCGGCAGCAACGTCGCGGCCTGGGCGCTCTACGAGGGCGCGACCCGGCACGCGGCGACCTGGCACCGGATGGCCGAGGCGGTGGACGCCGGCGCGGTGCTGCTGGAGCGGTGGTTCCCGGTCCGGACCCACTCCACCGCCCTCTCCCTGACCTACGAGACCGCCGAGGTCGGCATCGCGCTCTTCGCCGACCTCGTCCCGCACCTGCTGCGGCGCTCGCTGCCCGAGCCGGTCGACACCAGCGACCGCGAGCGTCGCTTCTACCGCCAGCGCGACCGGCCCGCCGCCGGTGGAATCATCCACGCCGGGACCGCCGCGGTCGAGGCCGAGCGCATCTCCAAGGCCCTCGACTACGGCACGTTCCCCAACCCGCTCGGGGTGCCGGCCCTGGTCACCGCCCAGGGCGCGGTCTTCACCCGGCAGGCCCGGCTGATCCCCCGCGAGGACCCGCCGTCGGTGACCGTCGCGACGGCCGTGACCGACTCCGCGCTGACCCTGTCCACCCCGGACGGCGACCTGCTGTTGAGCGACTTCACGGCGACGGACGGCAGCGCGCTCAGCGGCCGGGCCGTGGCCCAGCGGCTGGGCATCACCCCGGGCCGGCCGCTGCCGGCCGCGTCCCCCGAGCGGTTGGCGGCGATCGCCGAGGCGCAGGGGCTGCTGCGTCGGCACGAGTCCTGGTGGACGGCCCGCCTGGGCGACCTGCGACCGGCGCCGCTGCCCGCCGAGGACTTCTCCGCCGCGTCCGCGCACTACGGCCGGTACGAGTTGGCGTACCTGCCCCGGTCCCGGGCCGAGACGGTCACCGTCATCCGTGCCTTCCTCGCCGTACTCGCCGAACGGATGGAGGCGCCGAGCTTCGACTTCGCCTGGTCGACCTCGGCGGCGCAGGCCCTGGCCGAGTCGACCTGCGGGCTCGCCGTCGCGCGCGTCCCGGTCCGGTTCGACGCCGCTGCCGCCGACGGACTGTCCGCCCGGCTCGACGAGGCGACCGCCCGGCACGGGTACGCCACCGACCTCGAGGTACGCCTCGGTCTGGCGTACCGCCCGGTCGGCTCCGACGGGCCGACCTTCACCCGGATCGCCGTTCTCCAGCGGCACCCCGACGACGAGGCCGCCACCGAGCCGGACACCGAGATCGCCCTGATCTGCCTGCACGACGGCCCGCCCACGGTGTTCGTCCGGGAGACCGCCATGTCCGCCGACGAGGCGCTGGAGTTCGCCGAGCGGGTCGAGGACATCGCCCTCGGGGCCATGCTCCTCGGCACCGCCACGCCGATGCCCGCCCCCGCGTCGACGCCCGCCCCCGCCGACGAGGTCACGGCCGAGCCGGCCCCCGTCGAGGAGGTCGCGGCGGCACCGGCCGCGTCGACCCCGACCGACGGGTCCGACGCCGCCGGCCCGTCCGACGCCGCGTCCCACCCGGAGTGGGCGTCCGAGCCCGCAACCCCCGTACCCACCGTGCTGGACCTGTTCGCGGCCACCGTGGCCGCCCGCCCGGACGCCGTCGCGGTACGCAGCGGTGACCGCCGGATCGACTACGCCACCCTGGACTCCTGGGCCGACGCCATCGCCGCCCGCCTCTACGACCAGGGGCTCGGCGCCGGGTCCGTCGTCGGCCTGCTGACCGAGCGCGGCCCCGACCTGGTCCCGGCGATGCTCGGCATCCTCCGGGTCGGGGCGGCGTTCCTGCCGCTCGACCCGAACTACCCGGTGGAACGGCTGCGCCGCTACACGCAGGTCGCCGAGTGCGACCTGATCCTCGCCGACGAGCGCAGCCTCGCGTTCGGCGAGTCGGTGGGACCGGTGCTGCCGATCCCCGGCCCGGACGGGTCCGCGCTGGCCGTACCGCCGTCGGTCACCGGCGCGGATCTCGCCTACGTGCTGTTCACCAGCGGGTCGACCGGCGAGCCGAAGGGGGTGGAGATCGCGCATGCCGCCCTGGCGAACTTCCTGACCGGCATCGGGGACCGACTCGGCTCGTCCGAGACCGACATCGTGCTCGCGCACACCACCGTCGCCTTCGACATCTCCCTGCTGGAACTGCTGCTGCCGCTGACCGTCGGCGCGACCGTGACCCTGGCGTCCCGGGCGGTGGCCCGCGACCCGCACCGGTTGGCCGACCTCATCGGCGAGGTCACCGTCGCCCAGGCCACCCCGAGCATGTGGCGGCTGCTGCTGGAGACCGGCTGGACGCCGGGGCCCCAGCTCACCGTCCTGTCCGGTGGCGAGGCCCTGGTGCCGGCGACCGCCCAGCAACTGCACGGCACCTCCCGCGCACTGTGGAACCTCTACGGACCCACCGAGGCGACGATCTGGGCGTCCGCGCACCGGGTCGAGTCGGTCGGCGCGTTCCTGCCCCTGGGCGAACCGCTGCCCAACCTCGCGCTGCACGTGCTCGACGCCGACCTGAACCCCGCCGACACCGGCGAGCTGTACCTCTCCGGCGTCGGCCTGGCCCGGGGCTACGTCAACCGTCCGGACCGGACCGCCGAGGTCTTCCTCACCCACCCGGTCAGTGGCCAGCGGCTCTACCGGACCGGGGACACCGTGCGGCGGCACGCCGACGGCGCGATCGAATGGCTGGGCCGGGCCGATTCGCAGGTCAAGGTCCGCGGCAACCGGATCGAGCCGGCCGAGATCGAACGCGTCCTGGCGGAGTACCCCGGCGTCACCGCCGCCGCCGTCGTCGCCGTCGCCTTCGAGGGCCGGGGCGAACCGCGGCTGACCGCGTACCTCGTCGGCGAGCACACCCTGGTCAAGGCGGCCCTGGACACCTTCGTCGGCCAGCGGCTGCCCGAGTACATGGTGCCGGACGCCTACGTACGGCTCGACGCCATGCCGTTGACCGACAACGGCAAGATCGCGCGTGGCCGGCTGCCCCAGCCGGACCGGCACACCATCATCCGTACCGGCTTCCCCTCCGTCGCACCCGTCGCGGCACCGGTCGCCGAGTCCGGGCCGGAGCCCACCGCCGCACCGGCGCACCGCATCGCCCGGGTCTTCGCCACCGTCCTCGGTCACGACGAGTTCCTGGTCACGGACAACTTCTTCGACCTCGGTGGTGACTCGGCCAACGTCACGCTCGCGGCGGCAGCGCTCACCGAGGAGTTCGGCGTCGAGGTCAGCCCACCGGCCATCTTCGCCACCGGCACCCCCGAGCGGCTCGCCGACCTGGTACAACCCACCGCCACCGCGCCGGAACGCTCCCGGACCGGCTCCGGCGTCGGGGCGACTCCGGAGCAGGCCGTCGTCGCCGCCGCCGAGGCGGTCGTCGCGGCGGGCGCGGCGACCACCTCCGATGCGGCTGCCGGCCGCACCGTGGACGCCGCGGCGGAGGCGGCGCACCCCGTCCCGGCCGGTGCGGCGGGCGGGCCGCAGGCTGCCGCCGACGACCCGGCCGGTGCGGCGGGCGGGCCGCAGGCTGCCGCCGACGACCCGGCCGGCACGAAGGAGCACGACGCCGTACGGCCGGCACAGCGCCACCCCGTCCCGGCGGCCCCGTCCGGGCAGCCGGCATCCGACCAGGTCGAGGAGGCGCTCGCCGTCATCGGCCTGGCCTGCCGGTTCCCCGGTGCGGCCACTCCCGACGAGTTCTGGGCCAACCTCGCCGACGGGGTGTCCAGCGTCGGGGACGCGCCGCCCGGACACCGTGGCTGGGGCCACCTCTGGTCCGACGCCGACGAGGTGCCGACCGGCTGGGTCGACCGGGTCGAGCACTTCGACGCCGCCCGTTTCCAGCTCACCGACCGGGAGGCCCGGCGGCTGGACCCGTTGCAGCGACTGCTGCTCAGCGTCACCGACGAGGCCCTGGAGAGCTGCGGCCACACCGCCGCCTCGCTCGGCACCGAGACCGGTGTCTTCATCGGCACCATCGCCAGCGACTTCCCCGAACTGGTGGCGGGCAGCATCGGGTCCGGCGACCCGCATGTGGCCACCGGCACGGCGGTGTCGATGGTGGCCAACCGGCTCTCCCACGCCTTCAACTGGTCGGGGCCGAGCTTCGCCGTCGACACGGCCTGCTCGTCCTCGCTGGTGGCCCTGCACCAGGCGGCCATGCACCTGCGCGCGGGAGAGGTGGACGCGGCCGTCGTCGGCGCGGCCAACCTGGTGCTGACCCCCACCAAGACCCGGTCCTTCCTGCGCAACGGCATGCTCTCCCCGACCGGGGTGTGCCGCACCTTCGACGACGACGCCGACGGGTACGTCCGTGGTGAGGGCTGCGGGGTGATCGTCCTGAAGCGCCTCGCCGACGCCGAACGCGACGGCGACCCGATCCTCGCGGTGGTCCGTGGGTCCGCGGTGAACCACACCGGTGCCGCGGGTTTCCTGACCGCGCCGAGCAGCACCGCCCAGCAGGCGGTGATCCGCAGCGCCCTGCGGCGGGCCGGCGTCGACGCCGACGGGGTCGGCTACGTCGAGGCCCACGGCACCGGCACCCAGCTCGGTGACCTGATCGAGTTGGAGGCGTTGCAGGCCGCCCTGGGACAGGCGCGGCGGGGCACGGTGGCGGTCGGTTCGGTGAAGACGAACATCGGCCACCTCGAACCGGCGGCCGGGATCGCCGGTCTCATCAAGACGATCCTCGCCCTCCAGGCGGAACGGATTCCGCCCTCGGCCCACCTCACCTTCCCGAACCGGGCGTTCCGCTTCGAGAACTCGCCGCTGTTCGTCCCGGACCGGCTCGTGCCCTGGGCCGGGCCACGGGTCGCCGGGGTCAGCAGCTTCGGCTTCGGCGGAGTGAACGCGCACGCCGTGCTCGCGGCGGCCCCGTCGCCGACCCGGGTGCCCGCCCGGACCGGTCCCGACCTGATCACCCTCGCCGCCGGCTCCGAGGAGGGGCTGCGTACCCTCGCCGGCCGGCTCGTCCAACTGCTCCGTTCGCCGTACTGCCCGCCGCTGGCCTGGATCTGCGTGGCCAGCCGGCAGCGGCCGGCGGCGACCTACCGGCTCGCCTGCGTGGTGGACACCATCGAGCAGCTCGACGACAAGCTCATGCTCTTCCTGGCCCGCGCCGAGGGCACCCGCAACCTCTACACCGCGGTCGCCACCGGGTCGGGGCGGACCCTGCCGCCGCTCGGCGAGACACCCGGACGTGACGACCTCGACGCGGCGGCCCGCCGCTTCGTGGCCGGCGACAGCCTGACCGCCGAGGAACGCGCCCCGGTGCGGTTCCCCACCGCCCCGCACGAGGAGAAACACCTGTGGCTGGAGCCCACCCCGGCGGTGGCCGGGCAGCTTCCGCCGACCGGTGGCCCGGCGGCCGGGAAGCCGTCCGACCGGTCCTGGAGCGACCACCCGGAGGCCCTGGAACACGTCGTCCTGGGTGATCCGACGCTGCCCGGTGCCGGCTATCCCGGCAAGGTCGCCGAGCTCCTCGGGCGGGACACCTTCGCCCTGCGGGACCTCACCTTCCGGGCGACCGTACGGCCTCCGGCGACACTCACCGCCGAGCTGCACGGCACCCGGGTCACCTTCCGCGACGACACCGCCGCCGTGGTCTGCGACCTGGAGGTGACCGACCCCGAACCGGTCGACCCGACGCTCACGCCACCCGCCGACGCCGTCGGGTTCACCCAGGTCGGACTCGACGGGATGTACCGCGACTTCGACCGCAACGGCCTGCGGTACGGCCCGAGCTTCCGCTGCGTGCGGGAACTGTCCACGGCCGACGGTGCGGCGACCGGCACGCTGCGCGTCGCCCCCGGACCCGACGCCGGTGCGGTGGACGCCCGGCTGCTCGACGGCGCCTTCCAGGTGGCCCTCGCCGCCTGCGGGGCGCAGGGCCTCTACGTGCCGTTCACCGTCTCCCGGCTGACCGTGCTGGGCCGGCTCGCCGGCACGGTGCGCGTCCACGCCCGCCGGGACCGGGGCAGCGCACCCGATGCCGGGCTGCTCACCGCGAGCCTGGTGGTGTTCGACGGCGACCGGCCCGTGCTCACCGCCCAGGGCATCACCTGGCGGCGGATCTCGCCGGCCCCGCCGACGACCCCGCCCACCTCGGCCGGCGCGCACGACCGGGCCCGGTTCGACGGCAGCACCTCGCACGGCAGCACCTCGCACGGGGCCGCCGCGCAGGGGACCGCACCGGGCAGCGGTACCGCCGGCAACGGCCATGTGCCGGCCGTGTCCGGGCAGGGCGTCGCCATGGCGGACCGCTTCCGGGCCGATGGTGCCGCCGGTGCCAACGATCTCGGCCGGGCGCTGGCCCGATGGATCGCCGAGGGTCTGGAGACCGACGTCGAGACCCTCGAACTGGACCGCCCGCTGGAGGCCCAGGGGCTCGACTCGATGCTGGCCGTCTCCCTGGCCCAGGACATCCGCGCCAGGCTCGGCGTCGACATCCCGGTGACCCTGCTGCTCGAGGTGGGAACGGTGGAGAACCTCGCCGCCGAACTGCGTGACACCTACGGCGTCACGGTCGTACCCGGCACCGGGTCGACGCCCGGGTCGACACCGCCCGAGCCGGCCGGCGGCTTCCCGGTCGCCGTGCCACCGGTCGCCGTGCCACCGACCAGCGTGTCCGCGGCCCCGGCCCCGGTGCCACTGACTCCGGCGGCTCCGGTTTCGGCGGTCCCAGCTCCGGCTCCGGCTCCGGCTTCGGTGGTTCCGGCAGCGGTGGCGAACCCGACGGTTCCGGACCGGCACGACATCGCCATCGTCGGCATCGACGGCGTCTTTCCCAACGCCAGCAACCTCGACGAACTGTGGCAGGTGCTCACCAACGGCGAGGACTGCCTCCGTGAGGTCCCCAAGTCCCGATGGGACATCGACGACTACTACTCCGATGCCGCCGAGCCCGGCACCGTCTACCTGCGGCGGGCGGGTTTCGTCGACGAACTGACCGACTTCGACGCGCCGTTCTTCCGGATCTCACCGGCCGAGGCTCAGTGGATCGACCCGCAGCAGCGCCACCTCATCCAGTCCGCCTGGCGGGCGCTGGAGGACGCCGGCCTGTCCGGCCGTACGAGCGGCAGTTCGACCGGCGTTTTCGTCGGCGCCAGCTACCAGCACTACCGGGACATGGTCGTCGGGGACGTCGTGCAGACCGCCGCCGGCCTGGGCAACCACAACGCGATTCTGGCGAATCGGGTGAGTTATTTCCTGGATCTGTCGGGTCCGAGCATGACGATCGACACGTTGTGTTCGTCGTCGTTGGTGGCTCTGCACACGGCGGTGCGCAGCATCCGTAACGGCGAGTGCGACCAGGCCATCGTGGCCGGAGTCCACCTGGCCATGTCCCCGCAGTACTTCCAGCTCGGCTCCCGTCTCCGGTCGTTCTCCCCGACGGGTGCGTCGCGGGCGTTCGATGCGGGGGCGGATGGGTTCGTGCCGGGTGAGGGTGTGGTGACGGTGGTGGTGAAGCCGTTGGTG